>JAUWGG010000090.1 GCA_030606525.1 Methanobacteriota archaeon
GAACCAGCTTAAATGACATATCTGGTCTTCCCATACCATTAAATAAAGCTGCGCAGGTATCCATTGTCTCCTTAATCATTGCTGAAATAGCCAGTATCCTTAACGCTGGAACCATAGGCATCCAGTTATCACCAAGGAAAATTTGCGTGAATTCTGAACCTAACATAAATATTCCTCCGCTTAATGGTATGGCAAGAAAAGAAACAACTCTAACTGTTTTAAGATACGCGTTCCTTAATTGTGGAATATTATCTTGCAGCTTTGAGTATGCAGGAAATGCAACTCTCGATATTACTCCAACCATTGCACCTGATAGATTCCCAAAGCTAAAAGCCATCAGATATAAACCAAGTGCACTCACTCCCAGAACCTTAGCCAAAAATGCATCATCTCCCTGTGTAGCTAAAAAGACCACGATAGCTGAACCAAGCATCCACCTGCCAAATCTGAACAGCTCTTTTGCCTGTCCCAGTTGGAAGTGGAAATGAGGGTGATAGGGATGAATGAGATAAGACATAATGCATTGAATCAGACTCCCTGCAAGCGACCCAAAAACGAGAGCCCATGCGTTACGAAGGATTAGAGCTGCTGCAATAGATACCCCCACACCGACAATCGTGCCGCTCATTAGATAAATGAACTGCTTGCCAAACTCCAGTTCCTTCTGGAAGTAAATGGTTCCAATATTCCTGAAACCCTGGAGAACGCAGGTAATAGCTAACACTCTCAAAATGGGAGAAGATACGGGACTGTTGAAAAAGGCTGCGACATAAGGGGCTATGCCAAAAAGGATAAGAGCCATGATAAAGCCCCTAATTATAGATACAACCCATGCAGTATCGAGATACTCCGCTATATCCTCCTTTTTCTGAATCAACGCTTGATTAAAACCTGTTGTTGAGAAAATCTCTAAAATAGACATCGTCAATAGAGCGATACCTACTATCCCAAAATCCTCCGGAACCAGCAGCCGAGCGAGGATTATTGTGCTGATGAAACCGAGACTCTGGCTGCTTATCTGAGTGGCAAAAACCCATACACCACTTCGAGCTACACGCTGGGAGAGAGATTGCCCCGGTTCTAATAATCGCTTTGCAGTCGCTTTTGCATCCAAGTTTTATTCACCTCATTCAAAATCAGAGAAAAAGAAAAATTTCACAATTCAAAACCTCTCACGGCATTTATTACCTTCTCCACGTCCTCCTCTGTCATATCTGGATACAAAGGAAGTATTACTACTTTCTTCCAAACATTGTGTGCTACTGGACAATTGCCTTTAATCCCCAATTTCTTATAAATCGGATGCATATACAAAGGCATATAGTGAACACCCGCTGAAATCCCTTTTTCAGCCAAATGAGCAATCAGTCCATTTCTATCACCATTATTGACTTTAATAGCGTAATTATGGAGTGAACTTTTGACATACTCCTTCTCTACTGGTGTTTCAATCCAATCCTGATCTTCAAATGCTTCATTATACCTTTTAACGATTTCCCGCCTCTTTGCATTCATTTTATCCAACTTCCTTAATTGAACCAATCCTATGGCAGCGGTTATATCGTTCATGTGTGTCTTGAAACCTATCTCTTCAACATCATAGTACCAACTATATCCCTTGGCATCTCGCTGGTATGTGCTCTTGTTTATGCCAAGCCATCGGAGTTTTAACAATTTTTCATACACCTCTTCATCATTTGTTGTAATCATGCCGCCATCACCAGTTGCGAGATTCTTTACTGCATGGAATGAAAAACATCCAATATCGCTCAAAGAACCCGCCTTCTTTCCTTTATACTCGGCGCCGCAGGCATGCGCGGCATCCTCTATTACTGATAAATTATGTTCGTTCGCTATCTCCAAAATTTCATCCATATCGCAAACATGACCACCATAATGAACCGGAATAATAGCTCTTGTCTTTGCTGTTATTTTTCTTTCGATATCATAGGGAACAATGTTTAACGTGTCCTCCTGCACGTCCGCAAAAACAGGCGTTGCGTTGTTGTAGATAATTGCATGGGCTGTTGAAACGAAGGTTATTGGCGTTGTAATGGCCTCACCAGAATTGATACCCAAAACATTTAGGGCGAGGTGAATTGCTGCTGTGCACGAATTCAGCGCAACTGCGTATTTTGTTCCGATGTATTCTGCAAATCGCTCCTCAAACTCCTTTGTCTTGGGTCCCAAACCTATCCATCCCGATTTCAATACTTCTGCTACTGCTTCTATCTCTTCATCGCCCATAGAGGGTCTGAATATTGGAATCATTTATTCACCTCTAATAATGGCTTCCACCACCATTCGTTCTCTATATGCCATTTTATCGTTTCTTTTAGAGCATCTTCAAATTTATATCTTGGTGCCCAACCCAACTTTTTTATCTTTTCGCAATTTAAAGAATACCTGAAATCATGCCCTGGTCTATCTTCTACAAATCTTATCAAGCTCATTGGTTTATTCAGTTCCTTCAATATTATATTTGCAATCTCTATATTCATTCTCTCATTCCCAGCTCCTATGTTATACACTTCTCCTATTTTTCCCTTTTGAAAGACAAAATCAATCGCCTCGCAATTATCCATTACATAAATCCAATCCCTGATATTTTTCCCTTCTCCATATATTGGGAGAGGTTTGTCATGCAAAGCGTTAAGAATAAGAACAGGTATCAACTTCTCTGGATATTGGCAAGGACCAAAGTTGTTTGAACTTCTTGTTATCAAAACTGGCAAGCCGTAAGTCTTGTAATATGCTCTAACTAATAAATCTGCTCCAGCCTTGCTTGCAGAATAGGGAGAAGAAGGATCTAAAATATCTTCTTCCTTAAAAGAGCCTTTTTCTATGCTTCCATATACTTCGTCAGTGCTTATTTGAATATATTTCTCGATGTCATATCTTCTCGCGTATTCTAAAAGATTGTATGTGCCAAGAACATCTGTCTTTACAAACACGCCTGCATCTATTGTCGAGCGATCAACGTGGGTCTCTGCTGCAAAATTAAAGATAACATCGCAGTCTCCCACTTTCTCAACATCTTCTCTATTGCAAATATCCCCTTTTACAAACGTTATTTTACCCATTACGTCCTGTAAATTCTCCAATCTTCCAGCATACGTCAACTTATCCAGAACAACGATTTCATCATCGGGATATCTCTCCAACATGCAGCGAATAAAGTTGCATCCTATGAATCCCGCTCCGCCGGTTATTAATATTCTCATAACTTTATCACATCCTCAATATCTACGATCTTAACAACTAATTTCGCTCTTTTCGTCATTTCTCCGTCCAAGCTAACCAAAGGAGCGTTAAACTCCTTTGCAATTTTTTCTTCTTGTTCTCTTAAAGCTGCAACGATGACAGAACTATCAATAGTTATATATTTCACCATCTTTTTTCCCTTTGGTTTCTGATCTCTTCTACCGCAGAAACCACCTTCCACTCCTTTGAAATCTCTTTGGATGCTGCCATTAAATCATCCCCTGCTCTCTCGGTCTTTTCTTTATCTCCCTCTTCCAATCCAATAGCAATTTTCTTTATCTGGGTCAACTCATTCGTCATACGATCCAAATGCTCCATAAGGCTTTGTATACTACTCATTTTTTATCACTCCTTTTCACCCATGTTTCTTCCCCGCGGTTAAAATCCAATCATAAGGGATATCCTTTGTATCAGGCGGCAGTCTATACTCATCTGGCTCCTCGTAATTGTATGGCTCGGTTGGAATACTAATTACAATAGATTCTTCATCGGAGATACATTTCCATCCATGATACACACGAGGCGGAATGGAAACGAGCATGGGATTGTGTTCGCCAATGAAAAATTCGTTGATTTCTCCTTTTGTTTTTGAGTCTTCCCTCGCATCGTATAAAACCATTTTTATCATTCCCTTTAGGCAGCATACGTTGTCTGTCTGCTTTTTGTGATAGTGCCATGCCTTTACCACTCCCGGGTAGTTTGTTGTCATGTAAACCTGCCCAAACTTTTTGAATATCTCGTCATCACATCGCAATATCTCCATTAGGCGACCTCTTTCGTCAGGAATCACCCTCAGCTTCTTTGTCTTTACACCTTCTATTTCTATCATATTCTCACCTTAGAGCAGTCACCAATAATAAATCTTCTCCCTGTAGGTAAGTTATCATCCTTTTCGATGTTCACATTTTTTCCAATTAAACTTTCAACAATCTTTTCTGCATTTACTATCTTTGCAGCTTCCATTACAATAGAATCTTCTATTTCGGTGTTTATTATTTGTGAGTTATCGCCGATGCTTGTGTAAGGACCAATGTAAGCATTGGATATTAGACAATTTTTCCCTATTATCACTGGACCTTTTATCACCGAATTCTCTTTTATTATCGAATTCTCTTCAATACTTATTCTGCCTTTTAACATGCTATTTTCAACTTTCCCTTTATTTTCAGCTTTTAGATTATCCAAGATCATGTGATTTGCATCCAATATATCTTCGGGTTTTCCTGTATCCTTCCACCACCCTTCAACTAAACTATACCTCACACGATAACCTTCTTCAATCAGCCAGTGCAAAGCATCGGTGATTTATTTATCCAGATCGACCGAAACTCCGCCCAGGTTCCCGGAGTACGATCGGCCGCCGACCCGGCTGCGGCCTTCGAGAACGACGACGTCGTGCCCGAGCCGCACCAGCTCCCGCGCGGTCGATA
>JAUWGG010000115.1 GCA_030606525.1 Methanobacteriota archaeon
ACAACGATGGACTAACAAATGATGAGGAGAACAATACATATGGCACTGATTGGCAAAATCCTGATACAGATGGAGATGGAATGAACGATGGATATGAAGCTCGATGTGGAGTTGATGTTAACGGATGGCAGGACCCATTGGTTTGGAATGATAGATATGCAGTATTGATCAGCGGGGATTATGCTACGTACTATGACGAGTTTTGGAACGATATTGCAGATATGTATGACATATTGGTGGATGATTATGGATACAAAGATGAGAATATATATGTACTCTTTGCTGATGGGGTGGATAAAGAAGGCAGAAAAATAGTAGATGCATCTGCTTATAAAGCCAACATTAAACAAGCATTTACTGATATTGCAGCAGTTTCAGACGATAATGATTTCCTATATGTATGGACATTTGATCATGGAGGAACGAGTGGTGGAATCCATGCAACCTTGGGAGTAATGGACGGGTCGATACGAGACGATGATTTTGCCCAGAATTACGTGGGGCAGGTAACAAGCTACATTCGAAGGGTATTTACGATGCAGCAGTGCCACAGCGGTGGGTTCATTGACGATCTAAGCAACTCTAAAACGGTAATATCAACTGCATGTTCGTTCAGCCAGGTAGCGTATCGGGCAGACAATAGAGATAGTAAAGGAAATTACGTGAACGAAGATGAATCAGGTACAAGGCATCACGGAGAGTATTTCTTCTATTATCAAAGCGCTTTACATGGTGCAACACCAGACGGTAGAACGGTTAATGCCGATGCTAATGGCAATGGCTATGTTTCAATTGCGGAAGTATACAACTTCGTTTGGGATAATGACAGCAGACCTGAAACGCCGCAGTACGATGATAATGGCGATGCTGTCGGTCACGGCGGTTCTCTACCTAATGGTGGTGATGGAGACTTAGGAAGCAGAACATATTTGTGAGTCGTTAAGATCAACAAAATATGCAATTGCAAGATGAAGAGCAAGCTTTATCACCCCCTTTTCCTATTCAATTGAGGTGATCCTATTGAATCTTAAAAAGATCGCTGGTGAGAAAGCAGTTGAGCATATCGAAGCAGGGATGGTAGTAGGTTTGGGTACCGGTTCTACTGCATATTATGCAATAAAGAAGATTGGAGATGAAGTAAAAGAAGGATTGGAAGTGACATGCATCGCCACTTCAAAAGCAACGGAAGTCATTGCCAAAGAATGTGGAATTCAATCGAGTTCTTTAGCGGAGCATCCCGACATTGATGTTACAATTGACGGTGCAGACGAAGTGGATCCCAATCTAAATTTGATAAAGGGTATGGGTGGAGCGCTTGTCCGTGAGAAGATCATCGCTTCAGCAAGCAGAAAAGTGGTGATCGTTGCCGATCCTTCGAAGATCGTGAATGTGCTTGGTACTAGATCCCCTTTACCTGTTGAGGTAATCCCTTTCGGTGTTAACTTCTGCCAAAAACAACTCCAAAAGTTTGGATGTAAGGTAGAAATTCGCAAGAAGAACAATGAACCCTTCGTTTCAGACAATGGAAACTACGTAGTTGATTGCTTTTTTAAGAAAATTCTTGCGCCAAAAAAATTGCAGAGGGAAATAAACTGTATCCCAGGGGTGGTGGACAACGGTTTATTTTTAAATATGGCGGATGAGGTTATAATTGGCACAAAAAATGGAATCAAGAAGTTAGTGAGATAATCACATCGTTAACCGTTTGAGCGCATCCATATTTTCTTTTATTTTCTCAATTCTTTGTCGTTCAGCTTTTTCAATCACATTAATGATCTCACTAAAAGGTACTGCTAAATGATAAGAATGAACGGGTCTTCCCTTTCCTTCCTTTTTTATATCCCTTTTTGTAATCCATTTCCTTCGTCTCAATTCCTGCATCGCAATCGATACTTCAGGCTGCCTTAATCCGGTATTGATCTCTATATCAACAGATGTTGTTTCCTTTCTCTTTGATAAAAATATAAGGGTCTTAGCAACATTCTTGGACATACCTGTATTAACAAGTAAATTCACTCTCTCCCTATCATCATTGGATAAACCTGTACTTCTGCTCATATTTAATCACTATGTCTATTATTATATTCCGAATATATAATTTTTTCTATTTTACATAAAATTGTCGGATCCAATAAAAAAAGCCACCGGAGGGAATTGAACCCCCGACCTGCTGATTTCTTATCCTTTTGTTTTTCTCTGGTTTCTTTCCCAGAGCAAAGAAAGGCTACAAGTCAGCTGCTCTCCCGACTGAGCTACAGTGGCATTTTAAGCGGTTTTGGATATATGTAGCTGACATTATCGTGAGTACAGATAATTATGTCAGCCACTATATTTTGCAGGTCTTTAATTGTATGAGCAATCTAAATAATCGAAAGAATATAAATAGGTATGGGAGCGCGTGAACCAAGAACGTCGAAAACCTTAAAAACATCGATTTTATACAGATTGAAAAGGATTAAAAGAGGTAACAGCATGATCATTAAGAAAACTGAAGTAAAAGAAGTTGTAGGGAAAGATTTTAGAATATCGATCGATTTCTATAGAGCATTGGATAAGCTTGTAGAAAAGCAAATCGCGGAAGCAAAGAGAAGAGCTAAACAAAACCGCAGAAAAACGCTGAAACCTTGTGATGTTTAATCCTTTCTTTAAACAAGAGCTTTTATACGATTTTGAGCAAAGGGTATAGGAAATAAATATGAAAGAGCTTTCTATTGAAATATCTAAAATTAGAGGAAGACGAAAAGGACATACCAATCCTAGAGAGTATGTTAGCTGCTGGTCTGAAGAAGATGTTCTCAATGCCAAGGCAGTCAATTCTTTTGTCGTGGTGTTACGAACAAGAGGCTGCTATTGGGCACACCAAAGCGGTTGCTCTATGTGTGGATATATCAATGATGCGTGTGAATCTGTAACTGATGAAGAAATACTTTTTCAGTTCACCGAGGTGATGAAGCGATACAACGGACAAGAAATTGTGAAGATATACACATCAGGAAGTTTTTTTGATGATAGAGAGGTGTCAGCCGCACTTAGAAAAAGAATATTAGAAAGATTGAAAGCGAATGCTGTAAAAAGGCTGATTCTCGAATCACGTCCTGAGTTCATCACATCTAAAAAACTGCTCTCTGCAAAAAATGATTTCCCTGATATTGAAGTAGCTGTTGGTCTTGAATCAGCAAATGACTTCGTTCTCGAACATTCTATCAATAAAGGATTTACTTTTAAAGATTATGTAAGGGCGGTAAAAGCAGTCAAAAGAAGCAATTTGCGATTGAGAACATATATTCTGATCAAGCCTCCATTTCTTACAGAGCAGGAGGCAATAACCGATGCTGTCCGTTCTGCGAGGAAAGTAAACGAATACACAGATATAATATCGTTCAACCCCGTTAATGTTCAAAAATATACGCTGGTAGAAAGATTGTGGAGGAATAGGGAGTACAGAACACCCTGGCTCTGGTCTGTTGTCGAGGTGTTGAAACAGAGTGCCAAAGCGGTAAATGCAAGGTTGATATGCGCACCCACAGCTGGTGGTATGAAAAGAGGAGCGCACAACTGCGGTAAATGCGATGAGAGATTTTTAAAAGCTATCAAGCATTTCTCTTTGAATCAGAACATGAATATCTTTAACGATTTAGATTGTGAATGCAAAGAGGAATGGCTTGATCTGCTGGAACTTCAAGGATTTACGCAGAGCAGTGTGGATGTAAATCGAATTATAGTTTAATGTCTATTTTACCACTCTATGATCCACGTGCAATCTTCTCTAACAAGTATCCAATATCCACAGCCAGCTTTCATTTTGTCATTCTCTTTTAAAATTCTAAGATAATATGGCGGTGAATCATCGAATCCTTCTACTTGCTCATAAGGAATGCCTTCCAATGCTTCGGATGCATTCCTTTCTGTAATCGAGGGATAACCAACGAAATTCCATCCTTCGAATAAAGAGATCGCAGTGGATGTTGGCTCTGCACCATAAACGATCAGGGTATCATTCTTTAACATATTGATCCATATAGCCATGCTGTTATTAACACTGCTTAATTCATTAAATTC
>JAUWGG010000019.1 GCA_030606525.1 Methanobacteriota archaeon
GGGTGAATGGGAGGTCTTCCCAAGGGAAGCAACTGCCGTAGCCTTAAAAGCGATAGAGCAAGGAATCGCAAGGATAAAACCAAGCAGGAAGGAGATATACGAACGAGCAGAATCGATCATAAAAAGGGCGAGGGACCAAACACAATTTCTAATGAAGCATAATTTCATAAGACCACCACCAGCGTAGTCTTTCCGCAATCAAATATCAAATCAAAGTAAATCAAAAAAAGCTTTCCTATAACAAACTCATCTCGACGGTCTCAATACTCTGAACTCCCTTTATTTGCGAGATAATTTTTTCTATCTCATCTGCGCATCCAGCAGCATCAGGCATAACAATGCTAACATGGAGAGCTTTCAATCCGAATGCTATTTCTTTCTCTTCAATGCCTTGAATTTTTGCATTTGCCGTATTTTTTGTCAATTTATCTTCTAGGATTTCCTTCAATTCATTAAGGTTTACATCCATACTCTCGGGCATCACTCTATATCTTATAGCAACTTCTCCCATTCTAACTCCTCAAGGTCCTTGAAATCCGCATTCAGGGCATATGTATTTCACGCTTTGGTCTCTGCATTGTCTGCATCTCCCAATCATCACTTTTAAACATTCTGGGCACTTAAATGTCGTTACTCCCTGTCCAAAGAGTTTAATTCCACAAGATGTACAGCGTTTCTCTATTTCCATATCACTCAGCAGGAAATACATATCTAATATTTATTTGTATTCACATCGCATTTCGTTAATATTTCTTAAACAGATTCAAAATGACATAAACTTTATAAATAAGAAGACGGTTAAGGTGTAGCTAAATCTTGCATCCAACATATCACTAAGTTGCAAAAAGGGCCCGTAGCTCAGCTAGGTAGGATAGTTAGTTGCTGAAAACCGCATCTAATCGATCAAGTATCCCTATAAAGAGCATCTGGCTTTTACCTATCCAATCCCTTAAATCCACTTTGCCACTTACTCAAATAACTGCAAAGATACTACTGAATAAAATTAGATAAGATCATCGAGAGGGGTTGGTTAGTAAGATACCAGGTGGTCCGGGGTTCGAATCAACCCTATTGTACTGGAACGAAAGTATCGATGAAACAGTCAGTTTACGGTTGCGAAACTCCCCGCGGGCCCGTTTAGCGCGATCAACGATAACATATAAATAACATAGTGATGTATGACAGATGCACCGTGTGGTAAGAAGTTGGAAGAATGGATAATAAGAGCAGGGATAAAATGGACAAATTAGATGTAAGGAGTAATGAGTTGGTACCGCAACATATTCCTCTTTCTAGAGAAGAAGAAAAAGAATTACTTAAGAAATTGGGAGTAAGAAAAGGTCAGCTTCCTAAGATAAGAAAGAGTGATCCGTGCATTAAGATTCTTGAACAGATAGGGGAAGTTAAGGAAGGACAGATCATAAAGATCGTAAGGAACAGTCGGACTGCCCGTATCTCTACAGCGTATAGAATGGTAATAAAGGGATGATCGAAAAATGAGAGAACTTGTAGAAGCTTTTTTTAAGGAAAGAAGTATAGTCAATCATCATATCGCATCATTTAATGATTTTCTTCCCACAGCAGATAATCTAGACGGCAGAATGCAGCGCATTGTGGACAGTCTGCGCACATCATTGGAAGGAGATACTAGAGGGGTAATCAAATTAGATGAAGATAGAACAGAAGGAGATGTAGTGGAGATTCGCTTTGGAAGGAAGAGGGATGAAGCGGGAAAGATAGAACCTGGTACAAAGTCCACCATATCTGTTGGTACGCCGATTATAAAAGAAGCAAATGGTGCGACCCATGAGCTTACACCAATGAATGCTCGATTGCGGAATCTAAGATACCAAGCACCGATCCGTTTGGACTTTGCTGTCACAATAAATGGTATTGAAAGGGACGTTCAGCAGGTCAATATTGGTAATTTACCTATAATGATAAAATCAAAGAAGTGCAACCTCTATGAGAACAACATAGATGCGCTATTTCATGAAACTCACGAGGATATAACTAAAATGACTTATGAGAAAAAGCTCATCGCGCTTGGGGAAGATCCCTGCGACCCAGGTGGTTATTTTATCATTGGAGGCACTGAAAGAGCGTTGATTTCTCTAGAGGATTTGGCTTCTAATAGGGTATTGGTAGAGGTTAATGAGCGATATGGAACGAGGGTGGAAGTTGCAAAGGTTTTCTCTCAGAGAGAAGGTTATCGAGCACTGACACTTATGGAAAAGAAAAAAGATGGTATGCTGATCGTTTCAGTTCCTGCAGCATCTGGTCAAATCCCACTCATCATTTTAATGAAAGCTTTAGGGATGGAAAGCGATGAGGATATCTTCAATGCAATAGTGTCAGAGAAAGAGATGGAGAACATCGTTTATGCAAATATTGAAGAATGTCAAAACAAAAAATTATTCCCGCCTAATGGAATATTCACTCAGCAAGATGCAATATTGTATCTAGAAAGGAAGTTTGCAACTGGTCAAGCAAAAGAATATAGAGAGAAAAAAGTTGCATCCATTCTTGACCGTTCTCTACTCCCCCATCTTGGCGATACCTCCGACGATCGCATAAAAAAGGCAATATTCTTGGGAAGAATTGCTAAAACAGTTTTAGAAATGGCATTAGGTAAGAGGGAGGCAGATGACAAGGATCACTATGCAAACAAACGATTAAAGCTTGCTGGTGACCTGATAGAGGATCTATTTAGAGTTGCGTTTACGAGTTTAATAAAGGACCTGAAATATCAGCTTGAACGCGCGTATCCACGAAGGAAGGAGGTGAAGATCTCATCATCTGTTCGTCCCGATCTGCTCTCCCAACGATTGCATCACGCCCTCGCTACAGGGAATTGGGTCGGAGGAAGAACTGGCGTTTCACAGCTTTTGGATAGGACGAACAACATAAGTACGACAAGCCATCTGAGGAGGGTCACATCTCCATTGACCCGAAGTCAACCACATTTTGAAGCAAGAGATCTGCATCCTACACAATGGGGTAGATTATGTCCTAACGAGACACCAGAAGGTCAGAACTGCGGATTAGTTAAGAATTTTGCATTGGTCGTAGATGTTTCTGAAGGCACTCCTGAGGATGAAGTAACTAATTTGTTGATAGGTCTTGGGGTTAAAACGGTCAAGAGTCAAAAGACTACAGCAACAAGGGTGTATGTCAACGGCGATCTCATAGGCATGCATGATAATCCTAAGGAATTAGTTGAGGAGATCAGAGAGAGAAGAAGAAGCAATATGCTCTTGTCAAGACATCCGTCACATGAAGTGAATATCAGATATGACGAGAATATGAATGATATAATACTCAATTGCGACGGGGGTCGATTAAGACGACCATTGCTCATTGTTAAAGATGGAAGGCTTCTGCTTACCCGAAAGCACTTGGCCGATCTAAACATTGAAAAGATCAAGATTTCAGATCTAATCAAGGAGGGGATAGTAGAGTGGGTCGACGCTGAGGAAGAAGAAGATCTGTTGATTGGTGTATATGCCTACGATGTACCCTCCAAATGTAAAAAATGCAATGCCCCTCTATCAAAAAATGATGTTATATGGAAAAATTTGGGTGAAGATGATAAAAAAGTAAAATTGGAATGCAAATGTTGTCATGGATCTTTCGAAGTAGAGAGAAAACTTACCAACGAACACACACATCTGGAAATCGATCCGATGGTCATCCTGGGTGTTTGCTCCGGTTTAGTTCCTTATCCAGAGCATGATTCCTCTCCCAGAGTAACAATGGGAGCAGCGATGGCAAAGCAATCTTTGGGTCTTCCAGCTTCCAATTATCGCATACGACCTGATACTCGGAGCCATTTGCTCCACTATCCTCAACAACCCTTAGTGCAAACAGAGACGATGAAGTTCGTTAATTTTACGAAGAGATCGCAAGGTCAAAATTTCGTTGTTGCTGTTATGTCATATGAAGGTTACAATATGGAAGATGCTTTGGTCGTCAATCAAGCTTCCATAGATCGAGGTTTGGGTCGTTCAACCTTCTTTAGAACGTATCGCACAGAGGAAAGGAGATATCCCGGGGGTCAAGAGGATCATTTTGAGATCCCTAGCCCAGATGTAAGAGGTGCCAGGGCAGACCTTTCCTACAGCAATTTGGGTGAAAAGGGTTTAATCAGCCCGGAAGTTGAAGTTAAGGGTGGAGATGTTCTCATTGGAAAAACATCTCCTCCACGATTCTTGGAAGAGGAGACAGATTTTCTAAGACCGCAAAAAAGAAGGGAAACCTCTATATGCGTGAGACCTGGAGAGGAAGGATGGGTTGATAGTGTTATGCTCACCGAGTCAGAAAATGGAAGTAAACTTGCTAAGGTTAAAGTCAGAGATATGAGGATACCAGAATTAGGAGATAAATTCGCATCTCGCCATGGGCAAAAAGGTGTGATAGGCCTAATAATTCCACAGGAAGATATGCCTTTTACTTTAAATGGTATCACTCCAGATATCGTTGTCAATCCTCATGCCATACCTGCAAGGATGACTGTAGCCCATGTTCTAGAATTGATAGGTGGTAAGGTAGGTGCATTGGATGCAAGATCTGTAGACGGTACATCTTTTAGCGGTGAAAGGGAGGAAGCGCTGAGAAATGCCTTACATTGTGCGGGTTTTAAAAACAATGGAAAAGAGATTATGTTCGATGGACTAACAGGTAAATTAATCAAAGCTGAAATATACATTGGATCTATCTACTATCAGAAATTGCACCATATGGTCTCAGGTAAATTGCATGTCAGATCGAGAGGGCCTGTACAAATCCTTACTCGTCAGCCAACGGAGGGGAGATCAAGACAAGGTGGATTGAGGTTCGGTGAGATGGAGCGAGATTGTTTGATAGGTCACGGTGCTGCAATGGTAATAAAAGACAGGTTGCTCGATGAGTCAGATGGTACAACGGTTTATGTCTGTGGTAACCCAGCGTGTGGACATGTGGCAATATTAGATTCAAGAGGCGCATTACATTGTCCGGTGTGTGGTAACAGTACGAAGATATACTCAGTCCAATCGAGTTATGCTTTCAAACTAT
Organism: Methanobacteriota archaeon; assembly: GCA_030606525.1. GTDB lineage: Archaea > Thermoplasmatota > Thermoplasmata > JAUWGG01 > JAUWGG01 > JAUWGG01. The sequence goes on from JAUWGG010000019.1 coordinate 5,056, forward strand.
TGAGGGATGAATTACTGTCTTTAGGTGTAGCCATGCGCCTTCAGTTGGAGGATATGAGATGATACATAGTCTTTCTAAAAAAATTCAGAAGATAAAGTTTGCTTATCTTTCACCCGACGAGATCAGAAAAATGTCTGCTATAAAGATCATAACCGCTGATACTTACAATGATGATGGTTTTCCCATCGACATGGGGTTGATGGATCCCCACTTAGGTGTAATTGAGCCGGGATTGCGCTGCAAAACATGTGGAGGAAAAGTTGACGAATGTTTGGGCCATTTTGGACACATTGACTTGGCGATGCCAGTAATTCATGTCGGATATATCAAAGAAATAAAGAAACTGCTCCAAACAACATGTAAATCCTGTGGTCGTATTCTGCTTCCTAAAGAGCAGATAAAAGAGCATAAAGAAGCGCTTGAAAAAGTTGAGGAAATGGGTGGTGACATCTTAGATTTCAAGCTTGTAGCAAAGGAAACCGCTAAAGATGCAAGCACTCGCCATCTATGTCCTCACTGCGGTGCTGAACAAAGCAAGATCACACTTGATAAACCAACAAGTTTCCGTGAAAATGGACATAAGCTCACGCCCAAGGAGGTTAGAGAGCGATTGGAAAGGATTCCAAATGAAGATCTTTTCCCCCTGGGAATCAATCCGGATGTTCTACGCCCAGAGTGGACAATTTTAACAGCATTACCCGTACCACCAGTTACAGTTAGACCATCGATAACATTAGACTCTGGTGAGCGATCTGAAGATGACTTGACACATAAACTCGTTGATGTGCTTAGAATCAATCAACGACTTCGGGAGAATAGAGATGCTGGTGCACCTCAATTGATCGTAGAAGATCTATGGGAATTGCTTCAATATCATATTACAACCTATTTCGATAACCAAACATCAGGTATACCACCAGCAAGACACCGCTCCGGTCGACCACTGAAAACATTAACTCAAAGATTGAAAGGGAAGGAAGGGCGTTTTCGTTCTAATCTGAGCGGAAAAAGGGTCAACTTCTCAGCTCGTACTGTGATCTCTCCGGATCCCTCATTATCAATAAATGAAGTAGGAATACCTGTAAAGGCTGCAAGAGAGCTAACCATACCAGTACGCGTTACAGAATATAATGCAAATGTAATAAGAGAGTTGGTCAAGAGAGGTCCCACGCCAGAAGAAAAAGAATATGTACCTGGTGTTAACTATGTTGTTCGTCCAGATGGACGAAGAATCAAGGTCACAGAAAAGAATGCAGAACCTATCGCAGAAACTATTGATGTAGGATACATTATTGAGCGACAACTACAGGAGGGAGACATAGTATTGTTTAATAGACAACCATCCCTGCATAGGATGTCAATGATGGCTCATGAGGTTAGGATAATGCCCTACAAGACCTTCCGTTTGAACTTATGCGTCTGTCCACCTTACAATGCAGATTTTGATGGGGATGAGATGAACCTTCATGTGCTGCAAAGTGAAGAAGCAAGGGCTGAGGCTAGAATACTTATGCGCGTTCAAGAGCATATACTATCTCCAAGATTTGGAGGACCGGTAATTGGAGCTATCCACGACCACATAACAGGTCTATTTTTAATGACCCATGGAGATACAAGATTCGATATCCATCAAACGATTCGAATACTGTCGAGGTTTGAGGATATAAAGCTGCCTAAGCCAAAGGAAGAGAATGGAAAGAAATATTGGACTGGGAAACAACTATTCAGTTTAACACTCCCGAAAGATTTGAACATGAGTTTTAAATCAAAGATATGTCAAAATTGTGATACATGTATGAAAGAAAAATGCGAGCTGGATGCTTATTGCAAAATACAAAATGGGAATTTGATCTGCGGAACAGTCGACGAGCAGGTCGTTGGAGCATTTAAAGGAAAGGTCTTAGATAAGATCGCTAGAGATTATGGTTCTGACAGAGCAAGAGAATTTATAGATGATATAACTAAGATGGCAATTGGTTCGATAATGATCTTTGGCTTCACAACAGGTATAGATGATGAGGACATACCTGCTGAGGCAAAAGAACAGATAGGGGATGTTCTGTCCCAAGCGATAAAAAAAGTTAGAGACTTGGTCAACGCATATCAAGACGGTATATTAGAACAGATGCCAGGCAGGTCTCTGGAAGAAACATTAGAAGTGGAATCCATGAAAGTTTTGGGTCAAGCAAGGGATAAAGCAGGACAAATTGCTGGCAAGCAGCTGGGTCTAGAAAATTCTGCAGTGATAATGGCAAGAAGCGGTGCTCGTGGTTCAATGCTCAACTTGAGTCAGATGGCTGGGTGTTTAGGTCAACAGGCAGTTAGGGGTGAAAGATTATCTAGGGGATATTGGCATCGAACCCTTCCCCACTTTAAAAAAGGTGATTTAGGGGCAGAAGCGAGGGGATTTGTGCAATACTCCTATAAAAGCGGACTTGAACCCACTGAATATTTCTTCCACAGTATGGGTGGAAGAGAAGGATTGGTAGATACAGCTGTGAGAACTTCTAGATCTGGATACATGCAGAGAAGATTGATCAATGCTCTTGAGGACCTAAAAGTGAAAGCGGATGGAACCGTTAGAAATACTGCCAATACTATCATCCAATTTGAATTTGGAGAGGATGGTATTGATCCATCGAGAGGTATACAGGGCAAAGCCGTTGATGTAGATGATATTCTTTTAGATGTTCTTGGAGAGAAAGTCTTTGCAGAGGTAATCAAAGAAAAAGTTATAGAAAGTTATGGAATCCAAGAAAAGGACCTGACGAGTATCGAAGAAATGGGGGAAGAGGAATAGCATGGCTAGAGAAAGCACTGTGAAAGCACTGGTGGCACGTGGAGTAAATAAAAAGCTCGCGGACAAGATCGTTAATGCTGGCTTTACGTTGAAAGCGCTGAAAAGCGCATCTGTAAAAGAACTTACGAAACACATTTCTAAAAAGGAAGCTTCGAGCTTGTTGAAGAAGATAGGTGTTAAAGAAACTAAAACCAAAAAAGAAGCACAAATATCGAAGAAGAAAGAAGAGAAAAAGGAAAAGAAGAAAAAGCCAAAAATCGTTCTTGAAAAAACAGAACCACCCACACCAACTGAATCCCTTCTTTTAACGGAATTATCGAAGATGAATGAAGATATTCCTATGGCTATCGTTAGTGATGTGGCTGAAAAGATCGAGGGATCAAAGATTTCCAAGAAGATGATCCAAAAGATATTAACAGAGGTGTGTAAGCGTTATAAAGCACATAAGGTCGATTCGCATGAATCGGTGGGCATAGTTTCTGCGCAGTCCATAGGTGAACCAGGAACGCAAATGACAATGCGTACCTTTCACTATGCTGGCGTAGCTGAAATCAATGTTACCATGGGTTTGCCTAGATTGATCGAGATCGTTGATGCTAGACGTGTGCCAAGTACGCCAATGATGGAAATATATCTGAGGGAAGCAGTAAAGGATTTAGATGAAATGCAGAAAATAACGTCAGAGATCGAGATGACGACCGTTCTAGATATAGCAGATATAGAACTTGATATGACAAATATGGAAATAATCCTGCATTTGGATATGGAAAAAATGAAAAAGAAGATACTTTCAACAGAAGATGTTGAATTAAGCCTTAAAAAGATGCGCAGACTGAAGGCAAGCGTTAAAAAGGAAGCGAACAAGATCATCGTAAAAAGTCCTGAACCTTCATATAAGAAACTTCAACAGCTTGCTGATATGGTAAAGGTCTGTAAGGTGAAAGGTATCGATGGCATAAAGAGAGCGATCATTAGAAAATCACCTAAAGGTTTTGTTATTTACACGGAAGGATCAAATTTAGCGAAGGTTTTTGAGTTGGAATATGTGGACCAAGCAAGAGTGACTACCAATAGCATTTGGGAAGTATACGAGGTCCTCGGAGTTGAAGCAGCACGAAATGCAATAATCAGGGAGGCATGTAATACTCTGGACGAGCAAGGATTAACTGTAGATATTAGGCATATCATGCTTGTCGCTGACATGATGACCAATGACGGTGATATAAAAGCTATTGGTCGCCATGGCATATCCGGAAAAAAATCAAGTGTTTTGGCACGAGCAGCATTTGAAATCACGGCAGCTCATTTATTGAGGGCTGGAGTTATTGGCGAGGTTGATAATCTGGATGGAGTGGCGGAAAACATTATAGTTGGACAGCCAGTGGCATTAGGAACTGGAGCTGTGAATCTAATATATGTGCCAAAGAAGAAGTAAGGTGATCAGATGGATATAAATAAGGAGTTGCGACTAGCAATATCAACTGGTGAAGTACATTTCGGTCTTGAACAAACTAGAAAAGCAATCGAAGCGAAAAAAGCTAAACTCATAATCGTATCATCAAACTGTCCTGATAAGGGTTTAAGGCGAATGCGAAAGGTGAAGATATACAAGTTCAATGGTACCAATCCAGAGCTCGGTGCTGCATGTGGAAAACCATTCTCTATTTCAACCCTTGCAATTTTAAATCCTGGGCAATCCAGCATTCTATCTCTTTAGGGGTGTGTTATGGTAAGCATCACCTTTAATGAACAAACCCTGCAATATATCTCTTTATTTGAAAGAGTTACTAGAACAAGAGTTAGAGATTGTATGGAGACAGATGAGAAAATCATTTTTATTGTAGCTGAAGGACAAATCAGCAAGGCGATAGGTAAAGGAGGGATCACTATCACCAAGCTAAGAAATATGATGAAAAAACCCATTCAGGTCATAGAATATTCTGATAACCCTGAGAAATTTCTAAAGAATATCTTTCGCAATTATAATGTGAAGAAGGTTGAGATAGAACCGCACGATAAGATCATCCACGCTACTGTAACAGTGGACGCAAAAGAGAAAGCAAGGGCTATAGGAAAGGAAGGAAAAAATTTAAAATTAGCGAGGAACATCATAGCAAGACATCACAACATACAAAGTGTGAGCGTGGCTTAAAAGTAAGATCACACCCTTCGCCTTTCCACTTCCAATCTGTCAGCAGTTGGATATTCCTCAATGATGAAGCAGTTATATTTTATTTCATCTGCTATTTCCTCTAAGATCCACGGTGCGATCTGGATCCTATTTTTTTCTCTATCGATGAAGATCAGATCCTCAGGAATATCGAATTTTTTCATTAATTCCTTTTTAACATCTTTCAATCTTTCACATTCGATTATTCCTTTCAATAGTGTACCATCATGAGTGATTATATCACTCTCT
>JAUWGG010000210.1 GCA_030606525.1 Methanobacteriota archaeon
CTAGTCGATTATAATTATTCGGTTGTGCCTCGGGGGATAGCGGTCAATGGAAGTGATGTACATTTGTTATTATCTTGCGGCTATTTAAAAAGTATTGACGGGGGAGAGAACTGGTCTGCGCTCAATGAGAGTATTAGCGGATCTAGACTCATCCTTTCAAAAAATAACTTGTATGTTTCGAGATTTGACTGGCGAAGCGACAGTATGAACTACACAAAAAGCAATGATTATGGCTTATCTTGGTCATCATACACAACAATATTCAATCGAACAAGTCAATATGATTTTGATTTTACATTATCTGAGAACGATGTACACTTAGTTTTTTACGAAAGAAAATCTGATTCTTTTGACTATTTTGACTATGAGATTTATTATATGAAGAGTACAGATGAGGGAAAAAGCTGGATGGAAGAGATCCAAATCACAGATCATGACAATGAATATAGACAGTATATACTCGGAATTGGGATATTTGCTATTATTGCGTCTTCATTTTCGCTTCTCTATTCCAGATATGAATGGTGGAAGCAAGAACGCAAAGATCGACACCAAAGATATATCAAAGAAAAGAAGAAATTAGAAGAAAAATAGCTATGATCTTTGACTTACCTTACCTACTATCTCATAGCTCTTCAATGAAACCCATGTTCCCCGATCAATGGAACGAAAACGCAGCCGCCGTAATTTTTCTTTGTGATTTTTTTACCTTTTTTTTCGCAGAGGATCAGATCTTGAAAATATATACTGCCGGACGGTATCAGGAGTTTGCCGCCATCCTTTAATTGATCGATCAAAGGCTGAGGGATGCCTGGGGAAGCGCAGGTAATAAATATCCTATCATATGGTGCATGTTCTTTTAGACCACAGGAACCGTCGCCAACAACTATTGTGACCCTTTTATCCAATTCACATCTTTTTATGTTGGCTTCTGCTCTCTTTGCCAAGCGCTCAATGCGCTCCATGGAATACACATGCCCCTCCTCTCCAACAATTTCCGCTGTTAAAGCAGCATGATAACCAGAACCACCCCCGACCTCCAGAACCTTCTGCCCCTTTTTTAGATCTAACCGCTCGAGCATTATCCCAACCATGTGAGGTGCAGAGATGGTCTGCCCCTCCCCGATCTGAAGCGGGTGATCATAATAAGCAGCGCTTTTCAGATGATCTGGTACGAAGAAATGCCGCTGTATCTTTCGCATTGCTCTGATTACTTCAGCTTTTGAAATATATTGATTGCGGATCAAACTGTCTATCAATGCTTCCCTTTCATCAACGAGACCCATAGAAATTCATCTACCGCATATCCATCGCCTTTCCCTTAAAAAAACTTTTGGATGTGAGTACAATACGAATGTAACATTTATTAATGCATATGATATACAGAATGATCGGAGGGATGAGGTGACAAAAGAAAGCGCTAAACAGCTTAAAACCCAGCTTTTGATCGACAGGATTGCGGATGAAATAGAAAGCGCTAAAAAAGCAGGAGCAGACATTTCTACCGCTTTAACAGATCTAAAAAATGCAAAAATTCTGTTAGAAGAAAAGAAATTAATTGAAGCTAAAAGTGAAGCTCGAAAGGCAAGGCAGCAGTGCAGGGAAGCAAAAAGGGCTTACCGTGTAAAGACCATGATATCCAATGCGAAGTATTTTGTGGATCATGCAAAAGGGCGCGGAGCAGATGTATCAGCTGCTGAAAAGTACCTGGATAAGGCTACAGATGCTTATGAGAAGAATATGTGGGGTGAAGCAGCAAAATTGGTTAGAATTGTGAAGAGAGAAGTTAAGGAAGCAAAGAGCCACCTCAGAGCTAAAAAAATGATCGAAAGTGCTTCGTTTCGACTCAAGAGAGCAGAGAAAATGGGCATTGAGATCGTAGAAGCAAAAGAACTTTTAGAGCAAGGGAAAAAGCATTTTGAGAAGAAGGAATACGGCAAAGTTGCAGAAGCGATTAGAAAAGTAAAGATAACTGTTGATGAAGCGGTGAAGTACAAAAAGGCTGATAATCAAATTCTTGATGTTGAGGGAGAGGCGAATTATGCAAAAAGGTTGGGGATCGATACTAAGGAAATTGAAA
>JAUWGG010000077.1 GCA_030606525.1 Methanobacteriota archaeon
GTGCGATGAGTGTCCTAGAGAAAAACCAGATAGAATAATAATTGATAAGTTTAAAAGGGTGCATGAGGTTGAAAATATCAACGATGAGGAATGCTTTTTGTCTCAAGGGATTATTTGCATGGGACCAGCTACGAGAAGCGGCTGTGGTGCTAGGTGCATAAAAGGAAATATGCCATGCAGAGGATGTTTTGGTCCACCTCCAAATGTAAGAGATCAAGGAGCGAAGATGATATCCGCCTTAGCATCTGTGCTATATGCTGATAAAGAAATTGAAGTCGGTGAAGAGCGCTTAAAAGAGGTAATGGATACGATCGTGGATCCAGTTGGTCTATTTTATAGATTCACGCTGCCTTCCAGCATAATAAATGTAAAAATGAAAAAAGGAGATCTTGATGATGAATAAAATTAAAACCAAGGAAATAACCATAGAACCAGTTACAAGATTGGAAGGAGAGGCAAAGATATCAATATTCTTGGATGATAATGGTAACGTTGATAAAGCGTATTTTCAAACCATCGAGTATAAGGGATTTGAGAAGTTTTGCGTTGGTAGACCAATTGAGGAACTTGCAAGGATAACCCCCAGGATATGTGGCGTTTGTCCAGGAGCCCATGCTATGGCATCTGCGAAAGCTTTAGATGCAGTCTTTAATGCTGAAGTTCCTAAAAGAGCGAAAAAAACAAGAGAGGTATTCTACTCAGCATTTACAATTCATGACCATCTATTCCATTTCTATATGCTTGCCTCCCCTGATTTCATATTAGGCATGGATGCACCAAGAGAAAGGAGGAATATATTCGGGGTTGTGGATAAAGTTGGCATTGAGTTGGGTAAAAAAATCCTAAACAATATGAGGAACATGCACTTGATACAAGAGGAGATAGGAGGTAAAGCTGTACACCCAGTCTTCGGATTGCCTGGAGGTGTGCCAAAAGGTATAGACAGTGAGAATAGGAAGAATATGGTAGCTTACTTCTCACAGGTCGTAGATTTTTTAAAGATGAGCTTGGATATGTTCGAAAACGATATACTGGAAAAATATCTCGATGTGATCACTAATGACAGGTACATAAATGAAACGCATTACATGGGTTTAGTTGATAATAACAATAAGGTGAATCTTTACGATGGCATGATCAAGGTTGTGGATGTAGATGGTAATGAGCTCTATAAGTTCAATGCTGATGATTATTTAGAATACATAGACGAAAAAGTAGTGGATTGGACCTATATAAAATTCCCCTACTTAAAGAAAAAAGGCTGGAAGGGTATAAAAGGCGGCAAGAATTCTAGCATCTACTGCGTAGGTCCATTGGCTAGGATGAACGTTTCTGAAGGATTCACAACACCTTTAGCTCAAGAAAGATATAAAAAATTCTATAAGAAATTAGGAACTAAACCAGTGCACAACACATTAGCTATACACTGGGCTAGGTTGATCGGAGCTTTATACGCTGCAGAACATGGTTTGGAACTTGTAAAGAATAAATCCATAACTAAAGGTGAATTGAGGGGAGAATTCGGCGAACCAAATGAAGGTGTGGGTGTAGTTGAAGCACCAAGAGGCACGCTCATACACCACTATAAGAGCGATAATAATGGAATAACCACCAATGTTAACCTTATTGTTGCCACTACGCACAACAATGCTGGTATATGCATGAGTGTGGAAAAAGCTGCTAAAGCTTTGATAAAGAACTGGAAGGTAGATGATGGACTGCTGAACCAGATAGAGATGGCTTTCAGGGCTTATGATCCATGCTTAGCGTGTGCTACTCACAGCTTAATGGGGAACATGCCCCTTGATATAAGGATATATGATAGTAAAAAGAATGTCTATAAAGAACTGAGGAGAACAGGATAAAAATGGTAGATATTACCCTTGATCAAGATAAAAAAGATTTCATTGCTGAAATAGAAAAATTGAGCGGGCAGAAAATAATGCGCTGTTATCAGTGCGGGAGATGCTCTGCTGGATGTCCATTAGCTGATTATATGGATCTCCTTCCCAATCAGGTGATCAAATATGTACAGCTAGGCCTTGATAAGGAAGTGCTTGAGTGCAATACGATCTGGGTCTGCGCTGCCTGCTACCGATGCTCTGTTGTCTGCCCTAAAGATATAGATATAGCACGATTGATGGAAGCATTACGTTTACTCATACTTAGAGACGATATAGAGAAGATGGATATAAACAAGATTAAAAAAGAAGAGTATGCAGAACTGCCACAGATCGCTCTTGTGGCGAGCATGAGGAAGTACACATCATAGGTGAAAAAAAATGGAAATCGCTTACTATCCTGGCTGTACGTTAAGAACGTCGGCAAAGAACTTCGAATCTTCGAGTATAGCTGTAGCTGATCACTTAGGTATAACATTCAAAGAACTATCACAATGGAATTGCTGCGGTACTGTTTACTCATTAGCTAGCGATGATCTCATGAAACATTTAGCTCCTGTAAGAGTTCTCATAAGGGCACAAGAGGATAATAAGGAAAATGGTCTGGATAATAAACTTGTGACATTGTGTTCTATGTGCTATAATACCGTCAAAATGGCAAATCATTTGGTTAAGAACGATGAGGAGAAGCTTGATACAATAAATCAATTTATGGATGAAGAGCCAGACTATGAAGCTGATGTAAATGTATTGCATTTCCTTCAACTCTTGGATGAGATCGGTATAGATAGGATAAAGGAGAATACGAAGAAATCCTTGGAAGTATTAAATCTGGCTTGTTATTACGGCTGTTATCTATTAAGACCTGAAGAAGCATCCATAGATGAAGAGCCTGAAGCACCGAGTATAATGGAAAGAATTATGGAAGCAGCAGGTGCTAGAACGATAGACTATCCATTCAAGAATGAATGCTGCGGCAGTTATCTTACCGTTACTGAAAAAAAATATACGGCTGAAAGGACTTATAAGATAATATCTTCAGTTGTGAATAGAGGTGCAGATGCCATAGTGCTCAGTTGTCCTCTATGTGCATTTAATCTGGACAGAAGGCAGAAGCAAGCAAAGGAGCTCCATGCGAATATGAAATCCATACCTATCTTTTATTTCCCTCAATTACTTGGCTTAGCTTTCGGTATCAATTCAAATGAACTTGGGTTCAATATGCATTATGTTGATCCTAGACCGTTGTTGAAAGAAAAGAGATTGATCAAGAGGTGAGAAAATGGCAGAAACTGAAAAAATTACGATATATGCAATGGGAAAGGCGTATAAGGTACCTGCAGGTTTGACCATAATGTCAGCACTCGAATATGCAGGTTATCAGTATATCAGAGGCTGCGGATGCCGTAGTGGATACTGCGGAGGCTGTGCTACGATCTATAGAAGGGAAGGGGATTACAAGCTCTACACCGATCTGGCATGTCAAACACCGGCTGAAGATGGAATGTATCTCGTTCAATTACCCTTCGTTCCAGCTAATAAATCGATCTATGATTTGGATAAGATCGAACCTATGGAAACCACCCTTGTCGAACATTATCCAGAGATCGTAAAGTGCGTTAGCTGCAATACATGTACAAAAGCTTGCCCGCAGGATTTAGATGTTATGTACTTCATTCAAGCTGCAAAGATAGGTGACTTTAAAGAAGTGGCAGAATTATCTTTTGACTGCATACAATGTGGACTATGCGCAGTCAGATGCCCAGCAGATATCGCGCATTATCATGTAGCTCAATTAGCCAGAAGGATATATGGTAAATTCATTAATGAAAAGGTGGAGCAGTTAACAAAAAGGTTAAATGAGATCGAGAAAGGAGTTTATGATAAAGAATTGAACAAGCTAATGAAGATGAATAAAGCGATGCTTGAAAAAGCCTATAAGAAGAGGAAGATAGAAGGAACCAAATGAACAGGTGAATGATATGATAGAGATGATAGATGGTTATCCAAAATACATGAGGGAATCCATAAAAAAAGTGGAAGAAACTCGACAGGACAGAGTGGACAAACTTCCAAAGCCTATGAGCATGAGTGAAAGGAAGAAGATCTTGAATAAGTTTCACCCAGATTTTGATCCAAAGGGTAAAAGGAAGGTAAGGACAGGTCCTAACAAAGGAGATATAGTCCCAAATGAGGTAGCTGATCTACTTGAAGCGTACCCATCGATAGCGCCTAAAGACATTGATCTATCAAATATTGACTATGATGTTGATGTGCTGGTCATAGGCGGCGGTATGGCAGGCACAGTTGCAGCACTTTGGGCTCTTAAAGAGGGCATAAAAAAGGATAAAATTCTTATTACCACTAAATTAAGGCACGGAGATTCAAATTCCATAAAAGCTCAAGGCGGCATTCAATGTGCTGATAGAGAAGAAGATAGTCCTGCTATGCATTACCTGGATGTGATAGGCGGAGGGCATTTTGCAAACAAACCAGAACTTGCTAGAGCTCTGGTCACAGATGCCCCTAAGATACTTGATTGGCATGAAGATTTAGGTGTGATGTACGATAGGGATAATGGAAAATACTTAGAACTATCTGGAGGAGGAACTTCAAGATTCCGTCTTCATTCTGCTAAGGATTACACAGGTCTGGAGATTATGCGTGTACTGAGGGATGAATCCATCAATCAAGGCATAGAGGTGATCGAGTTCGCATCTGCAATTGAGCTGTTACTCGATGATGGAGGTAAGGTAGCTGGAGCTTTACTTTACAATATGGAAACTGAGGAATATTCAATAGCGAGGGCAAAGTCCACAATTCTAGCCACAGGTGGCTTTGGAAGGCTTCATATTCAGAGTTACCCCACCACCAATCATTACGGTGCGACAGCAGATGGTTTAGTTATGGCTTACAGGGCAGGTGCAAATTTTGTGGATATGGATACTGTACAATATCATCCCACTGGAGCTGCTTATCCAGAACAGATCGTTGGTCAACTTATCACAGAAAAAGTGAGAGGATTAGGCGGACAGCCAGTTAATAAAGATGGTAAGCAGTTTGTATTCCCATTGGAGCCAAGGGATGTCGAAGCTGCAGCGATAATAAGGGAATGTACAGAGAGGAACAAAGGTGTTAAATCGCCTACAGGAATGGTTGGAATTTGGCTGGACACACCAATAATAGAGATAATTCACGGTAAGGGCGCTGTAAAGGAGAATTTACATGCTATCTACCGCATGTATGAAAGGTTTGATATCGATGTTACTAAAGACCCGATCCTTGTATTTCCGACTCTACACTATCAAAACGGGGGCGTTGAGATAGATGTCAATGCAGCGACTAGTGTCGCAGGTCTATTTGCAGCAGGAGAAGTTGAAGGAGGCGTTCATGGTAAAAATAGATTAATGGGCAATTCTCTTTTAGACTGCAATGTATTCGGACTAAGAGCTGGTATATCTGCAGCTAAACATGCTAAAAAGACGAAGTTAGGCAAATTAACTCTTCAACATGTTGAGAAGTATACAAAAAATCTGGAGAAAAATAAAATCAAACCGAAGATGAGAAGTCCTATGCTACTCCCAGAGTATAGAGAAGAAGATGTTCTAGCCAGGAGACTCAGGCTCTCCACATGAAAAAACTTGCTTTGGAAGGTACAAAAAATGATAGATGAAAAGAAGATCGAGAAATTAATGAGAAAAAAGGGTCTTACACTGCCCAGAGGAGATGTGTACATAATAAAAGAGCGCTGCAAGGGATGTAATCTCTGCATTGAGTATTGTCCGAAAGGTGTTCTAATAGAATCTGAAGAAATAAATGAAAAAGGATATCACATTCCAATGCTTGTGGAGGAACCTCCTTTAAAGGTCTGTGTGAACTGCGAGTACTGTATGTACATCTGCCCAGAGTTCGCTATATTTACCAAGGAGTATAACGAG
>JAUWGG010000220.1 GCA_030606525.1 Methanobacteriota archaeon
TCTATCCTGAAGTACAGGCGATAGACAAAATGGAAGGTGTTGGATTCTGGAATAGAAATTATCAACCAAAGATAGCAGTAATTTCAACACCAGGACAACCAACCTTAAGATTCAAAATAGATTCAATTTGGATAGATGAGCCAGAATATATCTTAGGCAGAAAACTATCAGACCAAGGCAAGAAGGATATTCCAACTGAGTTGTGCATCGTGACGAAGATGGGGGAGCGGATAGAATGACCGCAGGGATAAACAGGCAAATCATTCACTGCTGTGATTGTGGCAAATATTTTGCTATTTCGGGCAGTATAGCCAGCGACTGCATAGATGCGATGATAAGATGCCCTTACTGTGGTAGAAATGGTCACTTTGTCAAGGAGTGCTGGAGATAAGATGAACGGACCGAATAATCCTATCAAATGGTGTGACTTCACGTGGAACCCCATCAAAGGCAAATGCCCGGTTGCGTGCCCTTATTGCTATGCACGCAGAATATATGATAGGTTTCATTACGACCCGACAATTAGAATGGACACCAAAGAGCTCATGGTTATACGGAAAGTGAAGAAACCTGCACGAATCTTTGTTGGGTCCACTATTGAGTTGTTCGGTGACTGGATTCCTAATAAATGGATTTTTGCTATTCTTGAGCAAGTCAGAAAACATCCACAACATACATTTCAATTTCTTACAAAATTTCCAGCAAGGATGGCTCAGTTTCTGTTTCCTGATAATTGCTGGTGCGGTGCTACCATTGAGGACGAAGATGCAGTTCAACGACTTGACCACTCATGGCGATTTGAGTCAAAACCCGTAAAATTTCTTAGTTTCGAACCCCTACACTCTTCTTTCCAAATGTATAGTACCGTCTTTGCGTATTTTAATTGGTTTATCATTGGCGCTGAAACAGGCAACCGCAAAGGCAAAATCGCCCCGAAGGAGGAATGGATCGCCGATCTCATCCATCAGGCATATCTCTATGATATTCCCGTCTATATGAAAGACAACCTAAAACCATACTGGCACGGCGAGCTGAGGCGGGAGTTCCCGATATGACCGAAGAACCCACGCTTGAATGAAAGTCATTGATCTCTTTTGCGGTGCCGGTGGCAGCACACTCGGCTACAAAATGGCCGGTTTCGATGTTATCCTTGGATGAAGGCAAACTCCGCAGAGTATCCTTTTGCGAGTGCCGCAGAGCACAATCATTCCCGGACAACTACATCTTCTACGGCACGCAGGCACAACGTTATCACCAGGTTGGCGATGCAGTCCCACCACTATTAGCGAAGGCGATTGCAGAGGCGATAAAGGTGAAAGAATCAGAATGATTTCGGTAGATCCAGTAACCCAAAAAGAAGTACGAAAACAACCCGCACCACAAGCCAAGCATTCGAACTTGTACTTATATATCATACAACAACTCAAGCTCGGTAATCAACCGGCGAAAATGGTCCGAGAACTGGGCATTCCAAAAACGTCCTTCCAATATTATTTAAAAATCCTGAAGGATAAAGGAGTTATCTCCAAACTTGGGTACGGCGTTTGGGAAGTCGTTAACGAAGGCATCTTAGTGAAGAATGAGAAGTGCGAAGCAGTCCGGGTAACTATGGACAACCCGCAGACCAACTTTTCGTACTTCTTACCAGATTCCGTTCGAGGTCATGCCTTTGTGTTCACACTAAAAATACCAGATGGTTTAAGAAATTGGAACAATCAAAACCGAGAATTCTTCTTAGCAAAAAGAGATATCGGATTCACAAATCTAACGACGTTCGGAGGCGGACAACGCATAATACACAAAGGCAGAAAGGTTTGGCTCACAAACAAATCAGTCATCATATATGAAAAGAGCAGCTATCTCGCAGAGACCGCAGCGAACGCAAAGAGTCACGCCATCTACAACTTCATCTCATTGATCAAAAGCCTCGAGCAATTATTGCATGCAGACTTCACAGAACAAGTAG
>JAUWGG010000224.1 GCA_030606525.1 Methanobacteriota archaeon
GATGTTTGAGGTACCTGAAATAGTGGAGAGGTTGAGGTTGAAGCCGTTTTGAAAAAAAATAGAAAAATTTATAAAGATTGGATACCCGCCATAAATTGTAAATGAACAAATTAGAAGGAGGAAAGACAAAAATGAGAAAGAAGGTATTAGTTGAGATGTTGTTTATTTGCACTGCGTTTTCCTTTTTATGCGCAGCAATCATGCCAATTGGTATAGCGAATGCAGAAGAATATGAAGTAATTTTTGATATGCCGAGCACTTGTGTAGTCGGAACCGATTTGGTCATTAAAGGCACATCTACTGGTGGTGACACAGTTGATATCGCAATTGATGACACAATGGTGGCTGTTGATGTTCCAATAGATGAATACGGCAGTTTTGTTAAAACAATCCCAACTGGTGCTGGGACAACGCTTAGGTATCCCGGGGGTTATAAAATAAAAGCATACGTAAATGGTCCAAAGGATAGGAATGGCAACCCAGTAGAAGTGAACGTTGGAGAGAGAATTCCAGAAGGTTTAGGAATACTTGATGACGGAGGTACTATGATACTGATGACTGCTCCAACGCTATCAGCAGAACAATCAACAGATTTTGTCCTTCAGGGAAACACATACTCAATTACGGGCACAGCACCAGGGTCAGATTATGTGGACATTATAATAATCGGCTCAAAGGGGAGTTATGGTATTGGAATAGATGGTGGCTACGGGATTACGGTCTATAGGGTTTCCGTATCTAAAACCGATTATATTTTCTTAAGGACGATCACCATTGACAAAGATGCGGAGGATGGAAGGTATATTGCGATGGTATTGAGTCCTGGAAGAGACCAATTATATGGTTATGCATACAGCGAAGAAATGAAAGACCTAAGTATTGCAGATCTCATTACTTCGGGTATATTCGATTTAAAGACACAACCAGAAGTTCTTGACTTACTGATAAGTAAAACAATTGATATGGCAGGTAGCGATGACCTTTCACAGCAGTTTCCGTTCACCGTTGGAAAAGAAACTGGAAAGTTTGTACCGTCGAAAACAAGTTTAACAGCGGAACAACTATCTGACAAAGTCGCAATAGGGGATGCATATAGATTCTCTGGCACGTGCTATGGTTCTGATTTCGTACATGTCGTAGTAATCTCCCCAAAGGGGAGAGAAGCTCTGGGTATAGATGGTGCTAAACCGGGTTTCGTTATTTATAAACTATCTGTGGAAAACAATCATTTTTCAAAGCGGATTCCAGTCGCTGAGGAGGTTGATTCCGGGAGATATATTGTAATGGTATTAAGTCCTGGAAGAAATGATATATATGATGGAATCAGCACTGATGACTTAAAAAGGGGATTAAATGAAAAGTATAATCTGGAAAAGCGTGAATACCCACACCCACCTACTCAATACGAGATTGTTGATATTGTCACGGATGCAACAACAGAAGCAGCAGGAAGCGATGACCTTTTACAGGAACTTAAAGTTAGAATTGAATCTCCATATATTACACTTAACTCCATTAGCGACACTCAAATTGGAGATGTGCTTGAGATAACTGGCAAAACGAACAGAGAAGATGGGACACCTATTATAGTTGAATTGTGGGGACCAACCGAATTGCCACCACAAATTGCTGAAGTCATAAATGGGACGTTTAATGCGAAATTTGATACAAGTAGTGCTGTAATAGGGACATATATCATAAAGACAGATGATGGAGAGGGACATACGGATGAAGCAACGGTAAACATCGTTGCGATATTCCCAACAACAATGACACCTACACCAAAACTAACGCCAAAACTAACACCAACTCCAACAGTAGCCATCACACCCACGCCATTAACGCCGTCATCAGGTCCATCTCCAACGCCATCAACACCGGGATTTGAAACGATATTTGTAATTGCGGGATTGTTAGCAGCAGTATAT
>JAUWGG010000030.1 GCA_030606525.1 Methanobacteriota archaeon
GAAATATTTAGATGATGATTTTCTCGTTCTCAATGGAGATGTAATATCTTCGCTTGATGTCTCCTCTTTTTTAAATTTTAATCGAGAGAAAGGAGGAATAGGCGCGATCTCACTCTGGGAAGTTAAGAATCCGAGTGCCTATGGTATGGTGGAAATAGATGATGAAAGCAGAATCATTCTATTCAAAGAAAAGCCTAGGGAAAAGGAGATAACATCGAATTTGATCAATGCAGGTGCATATGTGCTTAAGCCTGCAATTCTTGACTACATTGAACCGAATAAGAAAGTCTCTATTGAAAGAGAGATATTTCCTTTTGTAATTGAAAACGAACTGTATGGTTATTGTTTTAAAGGATTTTGGGTGGATGTTGGCAGGCGAGAGACGTATCTTGAGGCAAATAAGATTCTTTTGAACAGGATGGAAAATAAACTCAAAATAGATAGAAATGTTGATTTCAAAAACGCAAATATCAAAAAACCTGTGTTGATAGGAAATAATTCCACAATATATGGCAATATTGGTCCTTACACAACTATCGGAAAGAACGTATTAATTGGAGAGAATTGCGAAATATCGAACGCAGTGATATTTAACAATACGAAGATCGAAGCAGATTGTATGATAAAAAATTGCATTATTGGGGAGAAGTGCAGCATATTAGAACACACAATATTGAATAAAAAGATGATAGGTGATAATTCCATTGTGAATGCTGATAGTTATTGAAAGTATCAAATTTTGTTCAACAAGACTTATATACTTTCAATTTCCTTATATTCACAATAATAAAGATAAAGAGATGGATAGCACATGAAATATAATGAGTACAAAAGATTATATGACAGACTGAACAAACCTTCGGATATAAACAAGATCAATCGGCAGTTGAATATCGATAGAGAATTGCTGCTCGTCCTATACACGCAAAGGATAGTTAGGGATACGACAAGACGTTTTTATAAGGTAAAGAGTCACGTTGAGAAAATGCAAGACGAGTGGTTTTCGGGCAGATCATTTATGAACATTGCCAGTACCATGCAGTTTCCACCCGTATTGACCGTATTGATCATTCTTGGGGGGAATGGTGTTTCAAAGAAGCAGGTGTGGAAGTATATCAATAAGCCAGATGTGATAAAGGATTTGCGATTGAAAAGGGAGATAAAGGAAGTAGCAAAGAATGATCTTGTGTATTCACCTAATGCGGTGAATATACAGTACGAAAGAGGAAGATGGGGCGAGAAAAAACTGACGAAGTGGTTGGATAAACAGAATATTGAATATAGAACAGAAAAGGAGATCAGAGGAAAGTTTCCCAAAACACCTGATTGTTTGTTAAGCGAACCCATCCGATTAAATGGCATGGATGTTAATTGGATAGAATCGAAGGCTAGCTTTGGTGATTTCATAGAAATTAAAAGGACGATGAAAAGACAACTCATACCATACACGGAGCTTTTTGGCAGTGGTGCTGTTGTTTACTGGTTCGGTTTCCTTGATGAGGTGAGACCATATGATGGAATCGAGATCCTCGACACCTCTTTCTTTGAAATCAATTAGATATTCATGAGTGAAAAACACAATTTTCATTCATATGATGAATTAATCGAGATCATTCTCTCTCTGGTTCCAAATGTCTTCAGGGATGTCATCATATACATTTTCTTTTTCCTTTTTTTCCTCAATATAATGTTTCTTAGCATGTTTCATCAATTCTATGATCTTGTCCTTTTTGAAGAGCCAATAATGAATACGCCACTCCCTGCCATCATAGAGTGTTGTCTCTTCCCTTTCTGTAGTTAATAAACCAGAATCTTCCAATATGTAGAAAGCATCCCTATCTTCGGGCTCCAAAACATTATCGATGATCCTTTCACTATAACCAAAGAAGTTCATGACATGCTGAGCCATCGCTCTAGCTTCTTTCTCTTCCATTCCTTCTTCATCGATGCTGTTTTTAATTGCTTCTGCCAAATCCTCGACTGTTAACGTGGACGCTAAGCCCTTCTTAGTTTTCATGCGTATTGCCATTTATCTCCCTTCGAATTCCTACTCCCCATAGGTATTAGTTTTTTCCTTTATATATAGTTTTTGGATTTTTTGCAATTTCAGCCAGACATTAGCCAGTCCTGCAGGAGAAACAAGCAAAATTTCCTAATAATATTCTTGTTTTTCTTCAAAGATAGCCATGGAATTTAGTATATTCACACCTAAAATCAAAAATACATAACCTATAAAAAGGTTAAAGCTATTTCCCACAGCGAAATCGATAAAAATCAGTTATTGGAGGGTGCGCTTATTTCGACTGGGGAAGATATATGAAATTAACAAAGAAGCTTTCTGACCTATTTGCAAAGAGATCCGCTCGTAGAGGTTGGAATGCATTCATCATTTTCTTCTTCGCATTGTTCGTACTTCTTCCAACGATCTATGTGTTGTCATATATTGTGACCGATTGGGGTGTAATTAGCACTGATGTTTTGTCAGATACAAATTCAGTTGATCTCTCTTGGAGTGAATATACAGAAGCGGATTTTTTAGAATATGAAGTCCACAAATCAACCGTTTCAAATTTTAATTTAACAGAAACGACATTGGCCTTCGAGATAGATAATAATAAAACAACTCATACTGTACTCATGGGTTTATCTCCTTCAACTATTTATTATTTTAAAATAGGGGTTAATACTTCAAGCCGAATAATTCATTCAAATGAGGTTAATACAACAGGTTATTACGAAACGCCTCCTCCTTCATTTGAGATCATACTATATGAGCCAATCGTTACGAAAACAGAATCCTTGATATACCACTGCCTATGGATATCGTTCGAGATAGCAGCAATCGTCACGATCATCGATTTCATCGCAGGTCTGCCAATGGCTTGGATGTTGGTGAGAAAGGAATTCAGGGGAAAGCGCTTCTTCGACACATTCCTCGATATGCCTCTCGCCGTTCCCACAGCTGCGTTGGGTTTCTCAACAGCATTGTTTTGGGCGGTTACCCCCGGCATACTATCTCCTCCCGGTTCCCTGAACCTCCTCTCCTCTCCGATGCTGCTTATAATCGTGTTGCACATAGTTTTCTCTTATCCATATATGGTACGATCACTTGCAGCCATACTGCAGGAAATTGACATAAATTATGAGATAGCAGGTGAGACATGTGGAGCAAGTCGATTAACGGCTGCGAGAACCATTACACTACCGTTATTTAGAGCTGGACTTGTGACGGGAATAATCTTATGCTTCGCAAGAAGTTTAAGCGAGACAGGAGGCACAATGGTTGCATTAGCAACTCTCGGCAGCATGGAAAAAACAGGTCCAGTGTTGATAGGGACGTGGAAGCATGTGGCGAAATACAACCCCAATCTAGTTCCTGCATTGGCATTTACCAGCATCGTCTTGATCCTTTTAGCTCTCGTGCTTTTGGTAATGGTTAAAATCATAGTCACAAAAGTAAAACTTCCATTGAAGAAGGTTTGGCCAAGACCAGAGAAATTTTTGAGCAAGGGTTTACCACCAAAATTGGGCAACCTCTTCACTTTCATCTTTCTATTGTTCATCGTACTTATCCCCTCATTTTTCATTTTCAGTTATGTTGCAACAGCCGAACCCGCAACTGAAATAGGTTGGGGTGGCTTTTGGAGCAGCTTATATTATTCGTTTCTTGTAGCTACGATAATCACTGTGATCGATCTAGCCTTGGGAATACCTATGGCTATTTTGATCGTAAGAGGCAAATCAAAAAAATTAGGACATGTTTTAGACACGCTCATCAATGTCCCGTTAATAGTCCCAACAGCTGCTTTAGGCTTTTCTTTAGGTCTTTTTTGGAGTACACAGTTTTCTTTCCTCAGCTCACCGCTTCTCCTGATAATTTTTGCTCATGTCGCATTCACTTATCCTCTGGTCGTGAGGAATGTTGCTGGCGCATTAGAAGAAACAGATGTGGTTTATGAAGAAACCGCTCGCACTCTAGGTGCAAAACCCATCCAAGTTTTTAGAAAGGTTATGCTTCCAATGATAAGACCATCGATTTTAGCTGGTGCTATAATGGCATTCACCAGGAGTTTGGGAGAAACTGGAGCGACTTTGGCAGTATCACCAGAAGCGATAACAGCACCAGTTTATATAGTTAGATTGATCAAAGATCATCAGGCTTATTATCAAGCGGGATTGGCATGTATAATCCTAATTGCAGTGTCCTATTGCGCTATGCTCCTGTTGCGGTACATAACAAAGAAGGCTAGGTAAATATATGGTCAATATGAGATTGAGTAATATAACTAAAAAATACGGCAAAATATTCGCTGCCGATGGTTTTAATTTAGATGTTGAAGACGGGGAGTATGTCACGATCTTAGGACCAACAGGTGCAGGAAAAACAACTATTTTAAAAATAATCGCTGGTCTCATTGATCAGGACAGCGGTGAAGTGTACATTGGAGAGAGGTGTGTTGATGATCTCCCACCAGAAAATAGAGAAATTGCCCTCTTAACTCAGGGATACTCATTATTTCCCCATATGAACGTATGGGAAAACACGATTTTCGCTCCGACTGTACACGGTTGGAATGAGAAAAAAATAGAGGTTATAGGCAAAGAGATGCTTAACATGGTCCGTTTAATGGATAGAGTAGATGCTTACCCAAGAGAATTAAGCGGTGGGATGAAGCAGAGGAATGCATTAGCGCGTGCATTAGCGTCAAATGCGAAGGTATTGTTATTGGACGAGCCGTTAAGGGCATTGGATGCAAGACTGAGGATCGATTTGAGATATGAATTGAGAAGATTGGTGAAGGACTTGGGCATAACAACGATCCATGTAACCCATGACCAGGAAGAGGCTTTGACCATATCAGACAAAATCGTGGTTATGAGAAAGGGAAAGGTCGAGCAAGTTGGAAATCCATATGAGATATTCGAAAGACCAACGAATATATTTGTAGCTCATTTTGTTGGAGAAGCGAATTTCGTTGAAGTAGTGATAACAAAAAAATCAAGTGATAAGATGGAGATGATCGATAGAAGCGGAAGGACGATCATTTCAAAGCCGCAGGACTTCGATGTGGGTAAGAAGGTTATTGTGGGAATTAAAACCGAGCATACAGCCATAGAAAAAGGTGAAAAACCTGGGACAAACACCTTCTTAGGTAAGATCCAGAGGATTATGTTCCTGGGGAAGTATGTGAGTATTGAGGTAAAACTGGAAGAAGGCAAAAAATTGCATGTCAAAATCCCTACTTCTATTGGAACAGCTTTCAAAGAAAACATGCTCGTTACCGTTATATTCGCGCCAGATAGATTGTTCATTTTCGATTATCCAGAAAAAGGATTGGAAAAGGAGTTGGAGGTTGAATAGTGCCCGAGGTCGAACTTAGAAATATTACAAAACGATTTGGAAAGATAACCGCTGTGGAGGATATAAATGTAAAGGTGAAGGATAAAGAATATGTCACGATCCTTGGACCCAGCGGCTGCGGGAAAACGACCCTGGTCAAGGTCATATCAGGGATCTGGGACGCAACTGAGGGTGAGGTATTCATCGATGGAAAGCGTATGGAAGGAATACCAACTTATGAAAGGGATCTAGGATATGTATTCCAAAATATAGCTCTCTTCCCTCACTTGAATGTTTGGGACAATGTTACATATTCACCCAGAGTAAAAGATTTGGAGATGGAGAAATTGGAAAGGATCGGTAATGAGATGCTCGATCTGCTCAATCTCCTTAAAATAAAGGCCTTTTTCCCGAACGAATTAAGCGGTGGGATGCAGCAAAAAACAGCTCTGGGAAGGGCGTTGAGCACAAATGCTAAGCTACTGCTTTTAGATGAACCACTTTCCGCGTTGGATACGCGCGTTAGATTGGAACTCAGGTATGAACTCAGGCGATTGGTCAAGGATTTAGGATTAACAGCCATTCATGTGACCCACGACCAAGAGGAAGCCATGTCCGTTTCAGATAGAATCGTGGTGATGAAGAAAGGAAGGATAGTGGAAATAGATTCACCCGAGAATTTATACAAACATCCAAAGACATTGTTTACAGCTAATTTTGTTGGAGAATCCAATTTTATCGAGGGTAGGATCGTTAAAGTTGATGAAGAGATAGGAGACGTAGAGATAAGAAATAAACTGCATATCACAATTCGAAGAAATGGATTTAAGAGGGGTGATGGTGTGGTTTTAGTGGTGAGACCTGAGAATCTCATTTTGCAGAGTGAAGAAGCTGCTAATTCAATAGAAGGAGTAATAACGAAAATTACTTTCATGGGCGCTTATTTTCGATACCATGTGAAACTTAAAAGCGATGATACGGTAATGGTGGATATCCCAACGATATATAAGAAAAGATTTAATAAGAACGATAAAGTTATGGTTGTATTTAGGCGAGAGAATTTGCTTGTATATGCTAAACCATATGAAGGTCTTATGGAGGTGCTGAAACTTGAATGAGAAAGCTTTAATAAGTTGGTTTGCGAAAAGACGGGAATCGATCATAGTTAAAAAAACAAAGGAACATATGCTCAAGGTCGTTGATACGACCGTCGAGCTGGATAATGCAATAGCATCTATGATCAAGGGGAGAAAAAATGAGGTAAAGGACTGCATTAAGAGATTAATGGCGAACGAGAAAGCTGCGGATAATATTGAAGTTATGCTGTTCAAGGAGATAACTAGGGGAGATTTACCGCCTAAGGATAGGGAAGATCTAATGCATTTGGTTAGAAGGATGGACTACATAGCAGATTGGATAAAGGTAAGTGGAAAAAATTTAGAGGTATTGATGGATGCAAAAATTGAGGTTCCCTTAGAAATATGGAAGATGTATAGAAAAATGTCTAAAAAAGCGGTTAATTGCGCTCGAGCATTGAAGAATGGTATAGATAATATGGGAAAAGATGATGATGAAGTTCTGCGCTACAGAGAAAAAGTTGAGAGATTAGAGCATGAGATAGATGATCTGTATTTTGCCACGAAAAAAGGATTGATCACATCTTTTATGGACCCACGGGCTATGATAGTATTGGCTGATTTCTTAGAGGGAATAGAGGAAGCTGTGGATTATTGCAAAGCCGCAGCAGATATGCTGTATATTCTGGTATTAGCTGGTAGATAGAGGCGAAGAGATGGGTAAATTATTTGGTACGAATGGGGTACGAGGAATCGTAAATCAAGACATGAATCTGCGTTTAGTCTCGGAATTAGCTATGGCTATTGGGACTTATATGCAGGGTAAGATCATCGTTGGTACAGATACACGAGTTTCAAACCAGATGTTGAAGCATGCTGTTTTTTCAGGTCTATTGTCAAGTGGATGCGATGTGGTAGATATGAATATCGCTCCAACTCCAGCTGTTCAGTACGCTGTGAAATGCGCGAATGTAAATGGTGGTGTGATAATAACAGCGTCCCATAATCCACCTGAGTTCAACGGTATCAAATGCATAGATGTTAACGGATTGGAAACGTCTCATATAGATGAGGAAAAAATAGAAGCGATATATTTCTCAAAGAGATTTAAATTGGCAAAATGGGATGAAGTTGGGAAGGTTGAAGTAGATCAAATTTTGATCAATAGTTATATCGAAGCGATCATCAAGCAGGTTGATGTACCCCTGCTCAAGAAATCGCGTTTGAAAGTTGTGGTCGACTGTGCAAATGGCGCTGGTTGTTCAGTCACACCGTATTTGCTTAGGAAATTAGGCTGTGAAGTAATAACATTGAATGCACAACCGGATGGTACTTTTCCTGGACATAACTCTGAGCCAGTTGAGGAAAATCTTTCGGATCTGATGAAGATGGTTAGATCATGTAATGCAGATGTGGGTGTAGCGCATGATGGCGATGCAGATAGAGCAATATTCATAGATGAAAATGGAAGGTACATCTATGGGGATAAAACACTAGCGTTGGTAGCCAAGGAAATGGTGAAAGAAAATAAGGGAGGAATTGTAGTAACACCGATAAGCTCTTCTTCTTGCATCGAGGATGTTGTGAAAGAGAACGGAGGAAAGGTAGAATACACACAAGTCGGCTCCCCGATCGTAGCTCGCAAGATGATAGAGACAAAGGCAATCTTCGGTGGAGAGGAAAACGGCGGTCTGATCTTTCCAAAGCATCAATACTGCAGGGATGCAGCAATGGCTGCAGCCAAGATATTGGAGATAATCGCAAAGAAAGGAAAGAAGATATCAGAGTTGATAAGCGAGATACCGACGTATGAACTGCGCAAAATTAAAACATACTGCGCAAATGAAAAGAAAGACAAAGTCCTAATAAAATTAGTAGAGAAAATGAAAGATAAAAAGATAGATACTAAGGATGGTATTAAAATCTTTTTTGATGAAGGTTGGGTCTTAATAAGACCAAGCGGCACCGAGCCAATGTACAGGATCTTCGCCGAAACGAAGGAAAAAGAAGCTGCTGAAAGATTAGTTAGAGGGCATAAGA
>JAUWGG010000118.1 GCA_030606525.1 Methanobacteriota archaeon
AGCCACAGTTGTTCACATACACGCCAAATAGTCCAAAGGTTGGGCAGGCGATAATATTTAATGTATTTCCTTCTTATGTCCCTGATGATCAAAGCGGGTTGAAAATTTGGAGATAAAAAGTACGGCAACGGGTTTACCAACTTCCAATCCACTATAACGCCTGCGATTAATGCCGATGCTATCTCATGCATAATAAACAGCTTTGAACTCAGAACTATCGCATAAGATCCAAATAAAGCCATTGTGTTCAATCAATTTAATTGTGATGGATTTTATATACCCTATATTCTTAAGTAAAAGATGTTATAAGAGATTTAAGATTATGAAAGAAGTAAAAAAACACATCCAAAATGAGTATATACGCAATGCGTTTATACTCCAAAATTGGAAGGTTTATCTGAAATTGTGTGCGACACATAAATAGGTGAACAAATGAAGGAAAAGTTGAGAGACATATTGCTAAAAGCAAAGGAGCTAATTACGTCAATTAAAGCCAAGTACCATATCCGATTGGTACTAACGCCGTTCACACCTTCTCTTGAGCTTGATTCCCTAATTGGAGACTTAATGCGTTCACGAACTTCAATTGATGAAAAGATTCAGAAGGCATTTGACTCTCTGCAAGAAACTTATGGATTGATTGGTGAGCTTGAGAAAAATCTAAAAGAAAAAAATGAAAACTTGACTTTTCTTCGCCAAGAATCTGAAAAGTATTCAAAGTTGGCAGAAGTGGAAGAAGACCATGCAAGAGCGTTAATACAACAGCTCGAACTTTCTCTTGGAAAGGGAAGAAGGCGTGAACACTGGGTAAATTTAGTTATCAGTCTTACTGCGGGAATTATTATCTTCATAATTGGTATCTGGGTGAGTCCCATAATTAGAGCTTTGCTATGAATTGATGGATAAAATATGGCGCTGGCATCGCTTAACACCAGATTGGTGGCTCATAACGTGCGCCCAAACTGCTTCGCAGCTTCGCCAATCTGGAAAACATTACCTTATCCGCCCTCGCCCAATCAAACACATCGCAGCCACCACACCAATCATAGCGAACAAAAATTCAAAGCCCTAGGGTGTTGGTGTAGGCGAAGGCGTATAATCCGCCACCCACTCGCGAGAATCGAACTCAGAAGGTGGAATATACATAACCTCAGCATATCCTTCCATCAATTTCTCATTTAGGTTTGTATCATTAACATAAACAACCGCTAATATCCTATAATGCGGGTCGTATTGCTTTTTGTCGTCTATATCGAGCTTAACCGCTTTGCCTAAGCAAGTCTTGTTTACAAACGCCTTCGCTTCTTCATATCCTTCTTCGCCTATTTCAGGCGCATTAATCCCCACTAATCTAACTCGTTGGATGCCGTAAATGCTGAAACAGACATCAACCGTATCGCCATCAACTACGTTCTTGACGTATCCGCTCCATAGCTCTCCCTTCTCTAATTCTCTAACGCCAAAAGTCCACTTTGAGTTATTACGCATCCAATATCGGTTATCGTTCTCATTATCGCTTAACACGGGGGTTCTATCTACTTCTTCACCTTTTGCGTTTCTGAGAATAATTGCTTCATCAGTGTTATCCAGCCACCGATAAGGCGGGGTATAGATGTAATAGGCTCCGGGGTAAAGGGTAGTGCCTTCGGCTATCCAGTCAATTGCTGGTTGTGCCGTGGGTAGACTCAAAAGTCCAATTCCCTATCTCCACGCTTTCATTAGAGGGATTATAGAGGGTAACCCATGAAGGAAAATCGCTGCGAAAGGTGTGGTAGGAAAATAAAGGTGGGTTGCTACTGCTACCGGCGTGGGAAGTATAGAGGGTTGAGGTGAAGAAACTATTTTTAAGTTAAAAAGTTAGCAAGTTATTTATAGAGAAAACAATAATATAATATGTGATGGGGATGATAAAGGTCGATCCCTAAGTAACCCTTTAAGAGGGTAAATCAAAAAGTTTTAAAAAAGGAGGTTAGTCTTATGAGCCCACCTGGAGACATATAATCTAATATAGGAGTAATGTGTGAGTTTAGAGCTTAAGAATTTGAGCCAATCGTTGGCTTGCTTTTCTTATGTCTTTTGCGTAATATTGCTTTATAAAGGGTATATATCGCTCTGATGATCTATTAGATTTGCTACAAAATTCATCGTAATTTTGCTTAGCTTTTGTCAATGATTTTGCAATATCGTCCACACTTGAACTACAAACCAAGTCAATGAATATCTTTGTTTCGTCACAGAAAAGTTTAGTCCGATCTATTTCTGTTTTCTCCGCTTCTACTTCCTGCTTTTGGTTGCCCCCAGTTCGCGGGATTTCATTTGTTATATTCTCATCTAAGCTCTTTAATATATCAAAAGCTTCGGATATAAATTGGTGGGCTTCGTGCTCCAAGTCTTCTTTTTCAGCCTTCTCATTTGGATAAGGTTCGCCTAAGCGTGATAGTTCGTCAATACGCTCTGCAGCGTAGTAAGCGCAAGAATTTTTTAACCTAGCTAATAATAATGGCTCTTTGTCTTGCAGAGTTTTTTCTGCTTCCAAAATCCCTGTTTGTATAACTTCATATGCCTCTTTAAATCTGCTTAATGCATAAAGTAAGAGTGCTTTCGTACTGTGGGCCTCAGCAACCTGCTTTTTATCAAAGGCAATATTAATTAGCCGATCTGCACAATTTAATGCGTGGGCATCAAATCTACCGAAATCATCGCTCATAGCTAGTGCAGATATCATTTGGCAGAGTATCCGATATTCTAAAAAATCTTTAGTTGTGTCTACAAGCGCTATAAGACGTTCTATTAGAGCATCTAGATTGCGTTGCAACTTTTTCGCTTCTTTTACATAATTTATTATATCTTCAATTCCCAACTCTTTCTCTTCTACTGGTTTACCAAGCTCATCAATCACAGTGTGCCGAAATTTATCGTTAGTGAGATCATCGTACTCAATATTGCCACCAAAATAAGAGCTAATTCTACCTTCTATCGCATCTTGGATTTGTTCCAAAGTTTCCTTGTCTTTTATATAATTTTCTACTTTCTTAGACAATTCTCTTATTTCTTCTGAAACAGAGGTCTCGCTTTTAACACGCTCAATACTGATTCTACTATGATCAATGTAAACTCCTCTTCTACGTGTGGTCTCTTCTCCCCTTCTTTTTAGTATTTCTTTTCTAACAATCTCGGTTTGTAGATCATCCGCGAATAAACCATCGCTAATGTTTGATACAAGGTTCCTATAGGGTTTTTCAACCTCACGCTCTTTATAGATAAGATCGTGAGTTTTATCAGTTAGAGCCCTGAGTACAGAAGTACTCACTTGAACTTCGCATTTGACATCTTGTAGATCAACAGGCTTATTAAGACTTACTGTTATATGTATCGCTCTATAACCGTCTGCTCTAGGTTCATACTTAGGCTCAGGAAAGATTTTGTCTAAGCTCTTCAACTGATCGTCTTTGCTAAATTCCTTAAGCCGTAATTCTTCGAAATGTCTAAGACGTTTAAACGCCTCGAACAGATCTTGGAGACCGTGAAACTGATTTTCGTGTATCCTTAATTTGTCTTGTTCTGCTAAGATGTAGCGGACAACCTCTTTTAAATCTGACACGTAAGGACTGATTAACCTTAAACCAATTATATCTTCCATCTTGGAGACGGGGTAAGATTTTCTCTGCATCTTTTCGAGTATACTACTAACTTCTTTTAGCTCTTTTCCACGTTGATTGTCCCCTCTTGATTCTATTCTATATAAAATCCATCTTCCTCTCGACGATCTTTGATACTCCAAAAAGAAGTCTCTTATCATTTTTAAGGCATTTTCATAGCGTGTAGAGTTTGTTTGTATAAAATCATCTATTTCTTTCCGTAACTTCCCTTCTTCCTTAATTCGCGAAATTGTCTTTGGTATTTCTTGGGGCATATCTTCTCTTTTTGCTTATATTGTTTAGCAGTTTATAAAAAGATAGGTTGCGGTGTCGACCAATTG
>JAUWGG010000015.1 GCA_030606525.1 Methanobacteriota archaeon
ATAAAGGAAACGGTAGGTTATAAGGAAGATGAGTTGCTTCGAAGAGAAGAGGATATGCTGTACAGAGAAAACAAATTTGCATCTGAAAGAAAGAAAATGGAGGAAATGCAAAGAGAAATCGGGGGCGTAAAAGAACACGAATTGAAAAAGAGGCTCGAGGAATTAAAAGAAGAAATTACAAGGAAAGAGGAGGAGGTAAGAACTAAGGAAAGGTACCTAGATGCGAAGATGGAGGAATTAAGATTACGAGAGCATGGAGTGATCGAGGAGGAGATCGAAGCTAAAGAGAAAGAGAGGATGTTGGAAATAAAGCAGGAGAAAGTTACAACTGGTACCCAAAGATTAGATGACCTATTGTTTGGAGGCATACCGTTTGGAATTAATGTAGCAATATATGGACCTGCTTTTACTGGGAAGGAGATCATTTTAAATAACTTCATTGCTGATGGACTGAAAAAGGGAGTACCAGCAATATATGTGCTCACCGATAAAATGCCCTCTAATATAAGGGAGGAAATGAAATACATCATATCAGGGTATGAAGAGTATGAAAAGATCGGTTTGATCAAGTACGTGGATGCATATTCAAAGAGCATGGGAGAAGTAGGTGATGATCCATACACGACATATATCGATCAACCAACAGACTATAAGGAACTCCTCAAAGCTGTAGATGATTTAGCGAGCGAATTCAAAAAGAAGTATAAATATTACAGAATAGGGTTTAGAACGATATCTACACTCACTGCTTACTCAGATGCAACTACAACCTTTAGATTTTTACAACCATTTGTAGGAAGGAGAAAGAGGGACAAGGCTGTTTCGATGTATGTATTGGAAAAAGGGATGCACGGTGAGCAGGAGATCCAAACATTGGGAAGTGCCATGGACGGCATGATAGACCTCAAGGTGGAGAAGCTTAGAACATTCTTATGTGTCAAGGGCATAGGGGACGTGCAATCTAGAGCTTACGTACGTTATACTTATAATAAACAGGGAGTAAGCATAGGATCATTTGCATTAGACCATATAAGATAAACATACAATTGTAAAAATCAATCTTCAAGATCAATATATTTTTTGATTGCTGCTATCATCTCGATATTTTCATTAATTTTTTTGTTGTCCACTGCCGAATCAAGATAATATTTTACTTTTTTCCTGTAATCTAACTTTACTTTTCCTTTTGATATGCCATATCTTGTAGCGTGGATTAAGGCTTCCACAAGTGGATTTTCTTTCATTATAATGGGAGATATGTCTTCCCCAACAACACATTTCAATATCTTGGCTATGATTTTTAATACATTGCACCGTCCGATCTTATCCTCTATTTGCTTCTCGCTGCTTTGCTCAATCTCGCAGAGCAGATAATTTTTTATTTGAGCGAGATGGGGTATGCCTTCATCATAAAGATAGCGCTCATCGGGAAACTCCCTCTCTTTAGAATTGTGACCTGTTAAAGCTGCTTTTGTTAGCAGATCCAGCTGATCTTCGTTAACAAAGTTTATCGCGAACCTTCCATTCCTTTTTACATTTGAGTAAGTATTCGTTCCAGCAAAGACTTTCATTTGGATCGTATCATCGACCAACATAATACCAATAGCCGCTGCATTAGGCAAGGAATTCATTGTTGTGACGATCGTTTCGTAAGTTACCTCCCTCAATAAATCATTAAGCATGCCAGTCCTCTCATTATACTGTCAATCCGCATAGCAATGCGATGAACAGCGTAGATGCAACCAAATCCGCACTAGTCCCTGGGTTTATATTCTTAGCGCGCAGCTCATCATCAAAACTTCTTATCATATTCTTTCCTTTTTTAGTTCGTATCCCACCAGCATCAAGGATTTTCACTGCTTCCTTCTTTACCCATTCTGCTGCTCTCCCCCCATATTTCCCCAAGATCATTGTATCTACCCTGTATGCCAGGAAGGTAAGATATATCTGAACAATGGACTCGTTGACATCTCTTCCAAAATGCTCCATCAACATTGGCAACCCAATTTCAAAAGAAAGTTCATAATTGCTAATGTACTCAAAGCACACATTATTTTCTTTCGCTCCAACTGCCATCCAATCCTTCAACCTTATTTCTCTCCTTTTTATCTCTTCCAAAGTATTTTCATTGCGAACATCTAATTCCTCAACAGGTGTTAAGCCAAGTAGTCCAGCTTTTCTTATCGCCTTATAAACACAAATCGTATCCTGCACTGAGCAGGAGTTGATCATATCGCCCAATTTCATACGCAGTTCTATTTCATTGAGCTTTGAGGTTTTTGCTGCTTGGGCGATTGGAGCAAAAAGTATTATAGTGCCAAGGTGAACATTTCCGCCTCCTTGGGATTTCATAGAATCGATAACTGTACGCAAAATGGCTTCCCCAATGCCATATTCCCCTTCCACCAGCTTTCTCATCCCATCGCCGACAACGACCGATGATGCTAAGAAATGTTCATACTTCGTGTCCGAAAAGTTATGATGGGGTGAGACGTTCCCAGGCTTATTTGCGCTCACTTCAAGAAGACAAGCTAAAGCAGAGCACCTTTGAACTATGCTACCTCTACTCCCGTCGATGGAGCTCCCCTCTTTTTAATATTCACCCTAGGCAGGGGAATAGGCGGCGGAAGGTGGATGTCCCTCGCAATTAAAACCGCTTCTGGTATACAGTTGTTCATAATGGTTGTGTGAATTTGATTGGCTACCTCTTCTGGCATTTTCCCAGTGGTGCTCCATTCCTTTACCAAGCTCGGAGCGTCTCCCTCGAATATCATCCTCCCCTCGATTTTAATGACGCCCATACCACTATAATTCGCCGTGAACCTGAAATCAACATTTGCCTCTTTTTTATTTATCTCTGTTATCAAGGTAACAGTGCTGTTATGATCTATTCTAATCTGTCTGAGTTTCTCTCCTCTTTTCGTAAAACGCTTGCCATCGATCGATGCTAATTCAAAACTTTTTATCGTAATGCAATCACCTTCAGACCATCTTATAGCATTCATCCTTTTTAGAGATTTCGCTTTTTTAATGCCAACCTTCTTATACAACCTTATCAATAGTGAATCGGCACATATGTGCATAAACAGAAGGAAGAATAGGTATGGAAGAAGAAATCACGAAAATAAAGGAACTAACACCACAGCACAAGAAAGTTAATTTACTGGCTAAAGTGGTGAGTATTGGTGAAGAGAAAGAAATCCCATCAAAGTATGGGGGCTCAAGACGATTAGCTGAAGCTGTTGTAGGTGATGATAGTGGAACCATAATAATGTCCCTATGGCAGGACCAGATAGATACGGTATCAGATGATGATATACTATCAATAACCAATGGTTACGTTTCCCTGGTCAGAGGTCATATGCGCTTGAATGTTGGAAAATATGGCACGATCTCCAAAAGCGAGGAAAGTATAGATGAAATCAGCGATGAGTTGAATATGAGTGATAAGGAATACGAGCAAGAACAGAGATATCGCTACAGCCGAGAGTCTAGATCTGGAAGTTATGGGAGATCGAGAGATAGAAGGTATTAGTGTTTGAAGTTGTTTTTAGTGTTTAGCAAATTTTTTTAAAACCTAAGAGGTGCTCAAAACATAACAGATTAGCAGCCACCTCTTTTCAAATTTTAATTTAGGAATTAATTTAGAGGTACTACTGCATTTGCTCAACAATCGCTCTTACACCGCTGCCGATCTCAAATTCATAGCCTAATCTTTTAAGCGCTGCTTCAATGGCTCCGAAAGTCGCAAGCAGATCTGTGAAAGAACATATACCCATATGTCCTATTCTAAATACTTTACCTTTTATATGGTCCTGTGCGCCCGCAATTACAACCTTATAATCCTCTCTAAGAATGCTTCTGAACTTGGTATCTTCGATCCCTTCAGGATAATTTATGGCTGTTAATGTGTTCGAAGCATATCTTTCATCTGGAAATAATTTCAAGCCAAGGGAAGAAACAGCATTTCTTGTTGCAATAGCTAACCTCTCAATCCTTTTTATTCTGTTCTGCAGCCCCTCCTCCTTTATCATTCTGAGCGTCTCTAACAGTGCTAAAAATAAAGGTATTGCAGGTGTATATGGAGTTTGATCATTATCCCTCAACTTCTTTATATGTTTCTTCAAGTTAAGATAATAAGTGGTACCATCGTACATTTCCTCTTGAGCTCTCTGCGAAATGGACAAGGCGGCCATACCTGCTGGTGCAGCGATGCATTTTTGAGATCCCAAGATCGTTATGTCTGCATTCCATTTATCAGGTCGGACATCTATTCCACCAACGGATGTAATGCCATCCAAAATGTATAGAATATCGTGCTTTTTGGCTAATTTTCCTATTTCTTGGGCTTGATTCGTCAAGCCTGTTGAGGTTTCATTATGGCATAATGTCAATGCTTTAACATCATTTTCTTCTAAAGCGTTTGCAACTTCATCCAGATCCATGGGTTTTCCCCAATCGAAAATTAGCGGGATTGGTGCTGCAAAGACCTTACTGAGCTCGTACAATCGTTCTCCAAATTTACCATTTACGATATTCAATACTTTATCTTCTTTTTTCAATAAGTTCGATATCGCAGCTTCTAAGCCAGCTGTTCCGGAACCTGAAATGATAACAACATCGTTCTGCGATTGGAAAAGATATTTCAACAGATTTTTTATCTCTCGATTCACAGCACTGAAATCCTCTCCTCTATGCGCCATTGCTGACTTGCTCATTGCATTGAGGACGCGGGGATGCATCTTTACAGGTCCTGGCAGCATGAATATATTATCTTCGAGATCCATGAGACCACGAAGGGGAATATAGGATATGGGATTTAAAGCATTCGGAAAATCATTAAGGTGGGTAAGAAGTCAGATAGTGCCGCAGGCCAGACTCGAACCGGCGACTTCAAGATCTCTGCGCAAGACACTTCAGTCTTGCACTCTCCCAACTGAGTTACTGCGGCTTCCTGCTCTTCCCGTGATCGATGTTCTTGAATTGCGCTTTCAACTGCTCGATCCTTTTTTACCATCATTATTTTCTTCATACATAAGAATATCGTTATCTTTTCATTTCATTTGGTGAAATCAACGGTTATAACCCCACAACATTTATATATAAATATCATGATATTCTACAAATAATAGGGATTGGGAGCGAATATGCCGACTGATAAAATTGCTAGAAAGATGAAATGGGATAATGAAGGTGTTGCTTCCACAATAGGGACGATAATGGCTCTAATGATCTTCTTATCCATTCTTTCCATGTTCACAAACCAATATGTTCCTGTCTGGATGGAAGATAACGAAGCGGAGCATATGAACATCGTTTTTAATCAATTTGGGAATATGAAAGCTGCCATTGACAATCAAATCCTATTTGCTCGAATAGCTGAGTTGACCAGCAGCCACTATGCAGCAATTCCAAATTATAATCCGATCACACTGGGTTCTGGTGGTGTACCAGTGCTTGCCTCGCCAACTGGCAGTCAACTTTCATTAAATCCTGATAAAGGTGAATGCAAGGTATCGTTCAGTTATACTGCAGGTGATGTCAGCGAAACAAGTCGAGGTAACATTAAGATCTATGTGCTGAATAGGTATTATATTCCGCAGACAATAATATATGAAAATGGTGCATTGATTAAAAGCCAGAGTGAAGGAGATTTTATTAGAGCTGAGCCGGAATTCTCTGTCGAGAATAAAAGCGGCAATGTTGATGTAACGTTTACCCAAATCTCCCTCTATGGGAAAAACAATAGTTTGGCTGGCATTGGTACTGAAGCAGTTCATACCAAGGTTTTATCTGTGGATTCGCAGGAATATGAGAATATCACATCATATCTCTATATCAATATCACCACGGAATATATCAGTGCATGGCGCAATTATTTCAACCTAACCCTAGCAAAAGCATCTGTGGATTATAATATCACTCTTAATGAAGCATCGGGTAAACTTTATGTAGAGATCAGGTCTCCCATTAGAAGATTCACTCTTATTCGCGCATATGTTGATGTGACGATAGGTAAGGAGAGTTAGTAAAAAGAGGTGTAATGTTGAGAAGAAGTTCGACAAAGGTTATGATTCCAAAGATGGAAGAAGATGTATGGAAAGGAGAAAGAGGCTCCCCATATACTGTCATCCCTACGATCACCGATGAAGCTGTAGATGAAATTGAATTCTCATCTATAAAAGAGCCTTTCAGTTATGTCCGAATACTTTTTGACAACAATGTGAATGAACATCTTTATGAAGTAATTGAACCGAAGTTAACCGATAATGAAGAAAGATTGTTGAACCTGATAAAAGATGCTTTCACACAGATTTTAGGATATGAGTTAGAAAAAATGAAGGCTAAGGATAAAGAGGAGTACTTAAGGAAGAGTGTCGATAGTTTTATCGAAAGTAGGATGATGGAAATCGATGATCTTGCTAAAAGTAAGGTCATATATTATTTGATAAGAGATTTTGTTGGTTATGGTCCCATAGACGTGCTTATGTCAGATCCGAAGATAGAAGATATCTCTTGTGATGGTCCAAATATTCCACTGTTCATTTTCCATCAAAAATATGAATCCATAAAAACAAGTGTTAAATTTGAGGATGAAACAGTGCTGAATTCTTTCGTTGTCAATTTAGGACAAAGATGCGGGAGACAGATCTCGGTAGCAACACCTATATTGGATGGTACAACCTCTGATGGTCATAGGGTACAGGCAACTTATTCCACCGAGGTTACTACTCGAGGCTCGTCATTCACAATAAGAAGATTTAAAGAGAGTCCTTTTACACCTGTGGATTTAATAAGGTTCAATACAGCTTCACCGGAAATGGTCGCATACATATGGCTGGCTATGGAGCATGGCAGATCCATGATGGTTTGCGGCGGTACAGCTTGCGGAAAAACTGCAACACTAAATGCTTCTGCACTTTTCATTCGACCAACAGCTAAAATCGTTTCAATGGAAGACACACGAGAGATCAATCTGCCCCATGAGAATTGGATCCCTGGGACCACAAGGAGTGGTGTTGGAGAGAAGGGAGCTGATGGTAAAGCAGCTGGAGAAATCGACATGTACGATTTGGTCAGAGCAGCATTAAGACAGAGGCCTAATTATATCCTTGTAGGAGAGGTAAGGGGTAAGGAAACATACACCCTATTCCAAGCTATGGCTACAGGTCACCCTACATGTGCAACAATGCATGCTTCCTCTGTGAAGGCTATGGTCAACAGATTGGAGAACCCTCCAATAAATACACCAAGAATTCTATTGACTGCTTTGAACTTCGTGATAATTCAGGGATTCGCAAGGATCGGAACAGAACAGGTGAGGAGGATCAGGCAAATCGTGGAGCTTGTTGGTTTTGAACCAGAAACAAATGAACTTATAACAAATACCGTATACGAATGGGATCAGGCTACGGACAGTTTTATCTACAAGGGTCATAGTTTTTTGTTTGATGATCTGCAGGAGATGAAGAACATGACCCATGAAGAAATGATAGAAGAATTCCAGCGCAGGATCGATATGATAAAGTATATGGTAGAGAAGGATATGAGAGATTTTAAAGAGATATCAAATATCATTATTTCGTATCATAGGTATCCTGACGAAACCATACGAAAAATAAGGGAGGAGATGGGATGGACGGAAGAGGAAGGTGAAGTAGTTGGGGAATGATACTATAGATGCATTTCAAAAGCTCGAAACAAAGCAATACTACCTCAAAACCAAGAAGATAAGGCCTGAGATCGCTGAGGAATGGGGCCCTCACCCGATCCGACTGGAAAAAGGGGCTACTCCTGAATATACCAAGCTCACAGGTTATCAACAGTTCTGCTGGAAGACGATGGGTAAATTCGTCAAATCACATAAGAAATTAAACGTGGAATTGGAAGAAGATCTGCTCAAGGCACATATGAAAATACGCCCAGAAGAGTATGTGGCATGTGCTTGGATGAGCACCTTATTGAGTGTAATAGTATCTGCAATCATTGCCCTGGTTTTTGGAATTTTTATTAGTGAGATGCTTCAATTCTCTCTCCTAATACGGATCATCACCAGCTGTTTGATATTTGTTATCATTCCTATTTTGGCATATATAATACATATGGGTATGCCTATTTTATGGAAGGGTATCCCAGCTTCAAAGGGTAAGGGTAGGGCTAGAGATATTGATGCAAGAATGACAGGTGCAATGAGCTTCATCTCTGCCATGGCTTCAGCAAATGTTCCTGTGGACGTCATATTTAAAGAGTTGTCAAGGGAAAAGGTATATGGTGAGATCCAGGAGGAAGCGAAATGGATCACAAGGGATACAGAGCTTTTGGGCGTGGATATACTAACAGCAATTAGAAGGGCTGCAAAACGCAGTCCATCATTAAAATTTCAAGACTTCCTTCAAGGTGTTGTTACCACATCCACCTCAGGCGGTGAGCTCAAACCATACTTCTTGATGAAAGCTGAAGAATATGAGAAAGAAGATAAGTTGGAGATGAGAAAGAAGATGGAGACCTTGGGGATGTTGGCTGAGAGTTTTGTAACGGTTGTTGTTGCATTTCCATTGTTCTTGGTCGTAATACTAGCGATAATGGCAATCGTTGGTGGTAGTGCAGGATCGACGATGATGCTCCTGTACGCAGTTGTTGGTGGGATGATACCTATGTCGCAATTCATGTTCATCTTCGTTGTTTGGAACATGAGTCAAGAGGTTTGAAGTGATGGCAATGGCAAGAAAGAAAGTAATTAGAGAAGAAAAGAAGGATTTAACACGATTGATCCTAGCTGTTAGTGGCATAATTGGTGCGATCCTGATCCTCATTGCAATATTGAATGCAGTAAATGCATTGAACTTTTCATTGAAAGCGGGAGAAGAACCCATCAATAGAGCGATAAATTTTTCTGTATTTGCGATCCTCGTTCTGATCGGCCCCTACGGTTTTTATATGAATAAAAAGCAAAAAGAAATAAAGGCTATTGAGCGTCGGTTACCTGATTTTCTAAGAGATGTAGCTGAAGCTGGTAGATTCGGTATGACCCTCGCAGATGCAATAGTCGTTGCATCCTCAGGAAGATATGGAAAACTTACACCAGAGATCAAAAAGATGGCAGCCCAGATAGAATGGGGTGTAACAGCAACCGAAGCTTTAAAACTTTTCGCCGATCGGACCGATACACCTACCGTAAATAGGGTCTGTGCAATAATCATTAAGTCAAGTGATGCTGGTGGTGATGTCGCTGATGTTTTAACGATGGTAGCGCATGATGCCCGAGAGCGGCAGTTGACAGAAGATGAAAGACGGATAGCGATGAGTACCTATCTTGCAGTAATATATATCGCATTTTTTGTCTTCTTAGTTACAATCTTGATATTGAACGCTACATTCCTCCCTCAAATGCAAAAGGCTGGTGCTGAGATCAGTGAACAAGCTGCTGGTGGAGGGTTCCAATTGATTGAAGCATCTACCATACCCCAGATACAACTTGTGTTTTTGATGGCTGCAATTGTTCATGCAATCGGGGATGGGATATTAGCAGGCGTTCTTGACAACGGTAAAGTAGCAAACGGTTTAAGACACAGCTTCATAATGCTTATAATAGGATTTGTAATGCTCTCACTCGTATGATGGAGGTAGTATGGCTCGAGTAGAAGAAGAAGGGATGAACAAGGAGAGGATCGTCGAAGAGATAGAAGCGATAAAAGGAGAGAAGGAAGAAGTCTCCTCTAGATTAAATGAACTTGAACTTGAACGACAGAAAACTTTTACAAAATTGGAAGAATTGGAAGAAAAAAGAAAGAATGCGTTGTTCAAGATGTTTGATTCAGTAAAACAGCGTTATATCTCGCTGCTCATAAGTAGAAAGGCTATTAAAGTCATGCCTCCAAAAGAGATTGCAGGAAGAGAAGAATATCTTGAAGAAGTTACCACTATTCCAAAAATTATAGATAAGAATGTCAATGAGATCGAGATCCGCCCTATCAGTGAAAAATATTCCTACATTAGGATCAATTACGATACCATCACAAATGAGTACCTTTATGAAGTGATTGAGCCAAATCTCATAAAGGAAGAAGAAAATATGCTGGAGCTGCTTAAACAGAGTTTGGTCAGCCTAATAGAGTTCACAGAATTGGGAGAAGGTGAAAAAGAAGCATATCTGAGAAAGGCTGTTGATAATCTATTGGTCGAGATGGGAGTGCATTTAAATCCAATATCAAAGGAAAGGATATTGTATTACATTATAAGAGATTTTATTCGCTATGGGCCCATAGATGTACCGATGATCGATCCAGAGGTGGAGGACATATCTTGCGATGGGGTTAACATTCCTCTCTATATCTATCATAGAAAATACGGTTCAATAAGATCGAATATGAAATTTGAGAATGAGAATGAGTTGGATTCCTTTGTGGTATGGTTAGCACAAAAATGCGGTAAACATATATCCGTTGCTACACCAATGCTCGATGCGACTGTCCCAGATGGATCTAGACTGCAGGCTACGCTGGGTACTCATGTGACAAAAAGAGGTTCCTCTTTTACAATCAGAAGATTCAAGGAAAATCCTTATACACCGGTCGATTTAATAAAATTTAAAACCTTAAATACTGAGATGATGGCTTATCTATGGCTTGCTATAGAGAGCGGTCAATCGACATTGATCTGCGGCGGTACAGCAAGTGGAAAAACAACGACCCTCAATGCTATGCTGCTATTCATTCCTCCGCAAATGAAAATCGTTAGTATAGAAGACACCAGAGAACTAAACTTGCCCCATGAAAATTGGGTAGCTACCTTAACTAGATCAGGTTTTGGTGGGAAGAGTCTAGTAACTGGAAAAGCAGCAGGTGAGATCGATATGTACGATCTGCTAATGGCAGGACTGAGACAGCGACCGCAATATTTGATGGTGGGGGAGGTCAGAGGAGCAGAAGCGTACGTTGTATTTCAGGCTATGGCAACAGGAAAGACAGCTTATACCACTTTCCATGCAGAAGATGTGCAAACCATGGTACATAGAATGGAAAGCGAACCTATCAACTTACCCAGAGCATTGATAGCCGCACTGGACATCGTTCTGATGCAAGCACAAGTTCGTGTGGGCACTTCTATGACGAGAAGAGTGAAGTCATTAACTGAAATCGTTGGAATCGATCCAGAAACGAATGAATTGATCACCAACTCAGCCTATACATGGAACCCAGCAAACGATACCTTTAACTACAGCGGTCACAGCTATGTCTATGAGAAGATCGGTAGGGCGAGGAACTGGTCGCAGCGAGAGATCGAGAGAGAATTAAAGAGAAGAATCGATATCCTTGAGTACATGAAAAAGATCGGTGTCAAAAACTATCGAGAAGTAGCTAAGATCGTTTCCGCTTACTATAAGAAACCAGAAAAAATGATGGAGGAAGTTAAAAGAGTTTTAAGTCAATGACCTACGCCTAAAGGCTGTGGGCTTGTAACTGAGGAGACAAAGTATGTCTAAAAAAATTCCCCGAAACAATAGGGCAATTGACGATGCCCCTCTCCGCTATATTGATAGCGGATATGTAGTCCGACAGACCAGCGAATCC
>JAUWGG010000043.1 GCA_030606525.1 Methanobacteriota archaeon
GATCTGCACTAATCCACTTCTATCTCTCAGTAAAGTGAAAGATATACCGCCTAAATTCCGAATGTCATGGATCCAACCCCCAACAATAACTTCTGTTCCTTCATCGTCCTTTGTTATGCTCGAAGAGAGTTCTCTTTTAGACCATTCTTTTTTCGAAGGCATCTCAACCATACCCTTAACTCTATTTTTGATATTTAAAATACGTGATTCGTTTATATAATGTATTCTGTTATTCTCTTTCCCATTTTTCTTAGTGCTACATCTGCGGTCATGTTTATTATATCATACATCTGGGAGATTTTACAACAATAAGTTTGTTCGAGAGCGCTCAATTCCATTACATTCGCACTATTCTCTACAGCAAAGGCTATGATATTGATCTTCGAGGCAGCATCCTTCCCCACTGCCTGCGCTCCTAGAACCTTCATCGAACCCTTTTCGATCATCACTTTTAAGGTTATATTTTCTCCTCCAAACCATTCAGGCTTATTTAAATTCCTCACTTTCGCAAATATACAATTCTCAGATGGCGTATTCATCCCCGTAGCAGCAACCTCTAGATCACCGATAACATTTACCACTGTACTTTTGCTTCCTGTATATTTTGCACTTCCACCGGCAGCATTTATCCCGGCAACCATTCCCTGCTTCATGGCCTGCGTGGCAACTTGTGCTGGCTTCTTTTTAGTTAAGGGAGATGATGAAAAGATGTGAATGCAATCCCCCGCAGCATATATGTTTGGGACAGAGGTTTTCATATTCTCGTTAACAGCGATACCTTTCTCATCCGTTTTAAGCACATCTCTAACTAACTCCAAATTAGGTTTTGCACCCGCAGCTAAGAAGATTAGATCTGTCTTTATCTCATTTCCATCTACAATTGCCCCTTCTATTTTTTCATTCCCGATTATTTGTTCCAATTTGGAATTTAGAAAGACATTTATTCCCCTTTCCTTTAAATGTACTTCCACTATCTTTGCCATTTCTTCATCAAGGGTATTTGGTACAAGATGAGGACTTTCTTCCACCACACTTACTTCCATATCTTGCTCTCTCAAAGCAAAACCTACTTCCAATCCGATCGCTCCCCCTCCAACCACCAAAGCCTTTTTGCATTTTTTAAGAAAACGAATTATATTTTCTGCATCTTCCATCGTTTTTAACGTGAAAACTCCCTTACCCAAGAACTTCTTCAAGCCCATAACATCGGGAATAACAGGTTTCTCTCCTAAGGCCAAAATCAAAGCATCATAACTAATTTCTTTACGTTTATTATTCTCTAAAGACTTTACAACTATTGCCTTCTTTTTGGGAACGATTCTTATAACTTCATGGTGAAGATATACATCAGTTCTTGAGGTGGGGGGGAATGGATGAACCAATCTATCCAATTCGATTTGACCTCCGATAGCGTAGGGAAGGGAGCAGGGTGAATAGGTTGCATACCTTCTCCTTTCTATGATGGTGATGTGTGCTTTCTTATCTATCAATGATGCCCATTTAGCTGCAAATATTCCGCCAGGTCCCAGACCGACGATCGCAATATCTTTAACCATATCTCCACTTTCCTTTTAGCGCGATTAACCTCTCTGGTATGGTTATCTATTGTTTAAATCTTATCGTTATTTGTGTTCGTATGAGAACTTCAACGCGTTTATATACAAATTGATCCTATGGTTGTAACGTGGACAAGATCGAGATCATGCCAAATATATATTTAACGAACGATTATGCTCTTTATTTAGATGATGGAATAATAGCCATAGCGGATCTGCATCTTGGCTATGAAGCCGTTCTTCAAGCGCAAGGTGTCTCAATACCCAGGTTTCAGAAGAAGATCATAATGAACAGGTTGAGGAACATCCTTCAAAAATATGAACCTGAGCTTATTGTAGTGAATGGTGATTTCAAACACGAATTCAGCAGGAATCTTTGGCAGGAATGGGAAGAGGTGAGGGAAGTTTTGGCGCTGCTCACTAAAAAGGCTGAAGTGGTATTGGTGAGGGGGAACCATGACAATTACCTAAAAACGATAACCTCAAAATTAAATGTACCTTTGGTAAAAAGATACTCATGGGGAAATTTAACATTTGTCCACGGTCATGAAAAAGTGAAGCAGGAAGGACACATGGTCCTTGGTCATGATCATCCCTCCCTCAAATTAAGGGATGCGATCGGAGCGTCTATCAAATTACCTTGCTTCCTGTTCAATAAAAAGGAGAAGATAATAGTGCTGCCTGCGATAAGTCCCCTTGCAACCGGTACCAATGTAGTGCATAAATCAAAATTTTTATCTCCACTATTGAATGAAGTGGATATGTCATCATCTGATGTATATGCCATCAGTGAGATAGGTCTGCTGGATTTTAAGAAAATAAGGGATTTAACCGCTCTTTGATCGTAGATCTACATCTTAATAGCTACTTTTTCTCCAATTTTTATGTCGAGCACTTCGTTTGCCCTTCTTCTATTGCAGCTTATCTCAAAGAGCGCGAAGCTTGAGATCGTAGCCAAAGCTTCTCCTTCTTCAACATAACCGTAGCTCTTAAGGAATTTTAGCATGAATGTCTTCCCATTGATCCCTATTTCGATGCTGTCCCCATGTTTGAAAGCGCTGCTGATCTGCTTTCCAGGTATATTTGTGACGACATTCCCGAACTTATCTATGAAGATGACCTTCCCCTCGATGATGTTATTTTTAATTCGAGCTTTTCCAAAATCCATGTCTTCATAATCTTCTATCTTTATGCCCATCTCTTTCGGTCCAATGCCTTTTGATAGATGGGCAGCTACTGGAGCAAATATGTCCCTTCCATGGAATGTGTTCGAAACTTTATCTAGGAAATACTCCGGGTTAGTTATCTCATAAACTGATCTTAAACCCAATTCTCTTGCAGCTGGAATGAGAAGTCCATTATCAGGACCGATCATCAACCCTCTTTTACAATCAACTATTATCCCCCTTCTCTCTGTGCCAACGCCAGGGTCCACAACACCTATGTGAACAGCAAAAGGGAAATGCGGCACAGTTTTATAAAGAACAAAAGCTCCTTCCAAGATATTGTGGGCAGATATCGAATGAGATATATCTATGATCCTTTCATTTGAATTTATAGAGAGAATAACAGCTTTCATCTGGGCAGCGTATTCCCAGCCGATATCTGTTGTTAAAGTTATCATGGTTCAATCTTAAATAAGCGGTTTAAAGAGCATATATTTATTTACCATTTCTCCACCAGTCCTATGCCAATATCTATATCTAACCTCTTTAATGCTACTATAATAATGGTAATATTTAAGGATAACTGCGTATAAAGAAGTTCGTTACTTTTCTGAAAATTGGCAATCACTAGTTCTTCAGTTTAGCGATAATCACTGTCAGGGCGTCTTCTTGTGACTCTCTTTATAACAAACTTTCCTCTACTCTGGCAATATCCCATGCGAAAATTTACATCAAAATCCCTAAAAAGAGGGTAACGTCCTAACAATGGGAGCTCTGGAAAACCCTTTCTCAAGGGTATTTGTACGGGGATTTCGTAATCATATATTTCTCTTCTTTGACCGAACTGGATCCGTATCTCCGTCTCCACAGCAATCATACGCCCGCTTGCAGTACTTGTCTGAATTGGTGAGCATTCTGTGGTATTTATTCCCAAGTTATCTGCAAATTCTCTCGAAATCATAGAGAAATCAGCACCAGAGTCAACAAGCATAAGTGTATCAAGAGGCTGATACCCTTTATATCGCAGTCTAACAGGAATCATTGGTCGAAGGATTATGCCCTTTGGAGAAGGATACTTAGCAAACTCGTACGAAAGAGATGACATAGGGATCACAGAGTGACTCTCTCTGTAGGAACTTTAAATAAGAAAGGAATTTTGTTGGGATACTTGTTACGAGTCTCTTTCAGC
The DNA here is from genome assembly GCA_030606525.1 of Methanobacteriota archaeon. Taxonomy (GTDB): domain Archaea; phylum Thermoplasmatota; class Thermoplasmata; order JAUWGG01; family JAUWGG01; genus JAUWGG01. The sequence continues at coordinate 3,912 of JAUWGG010000043.1, forward strand.
ACAACTGTTATACTCTTGCCTTTGGTAACTATTTGTTGATCTACTACAGTAACCCAAAATCCTTGAAACGCACTAAGGTTTTGGTTGACTAGCCAATCGAAGTTCTTATTCCTTTCGTCTTTCATACTCCATCCCACAGCTGTGTTCTTATGTATGTCTCAGGTGTTATATATCTTTTGCTCTTTATTGGTTTTTTATTCAATCAAAAGAAAATCAGATGGATGTTATCTGTAGCGATAGGAAATTCTCAATTTTCCTACATCGCAATTCTCATCATTCTCTGTCCCATTTCTTGGTGTAGGCGATGTAAGCGTATTCGTACTTACCTGTTTCTGGTATTAATTTAACCATTTTGCCAAGTTCCATGATCCTACCGCATTATTTGCATTTTACTTCTTTAATTTCATGCATTCAATCACATCTGTGAACTTCAATCGCTTATCTATTTTTCCTCAGCCAATAAGGACTAGATATATCTTCAAATGTTGAAAGAGCTGCTGTTGCTCCCTCACTTACAGCTGTAACGATTTGTCTCACACCTTCGGTTACATCCCCTGCAGCATATATTCGAGGTATATTGGTCCTTCTTCCTTCATCAGCTTCTATGAATCCGAAATCCGAAAGTTTTATCCCGACCTCCGAGGCGATCTGACTATTAGGTGTTTCTCCAATTGCAACGAATAAACCATCTGCTTTAATTTCCTTTATTGTTCCATCCTTTACATCTTTTAATTTAACGCCTGTCATTTTATCTTCACCGACGATCTCCTCAACAACGGAATTCCATATGATGGGAATATTCTCTCTCTTCACAGATTCTTGAAGGTATTTTTGAGCTCTGAACTCGCCCCTTCTGTGAACGATCTTTACATTCGTACCTACACTTTTAAGATAAAGCGCATCAGTTAATGCTGTGTTACCACCTCCAACCACGAGCACATTCTTATTTTTGAATAAATAACCATCACAGGTAGCGCAATAACTTACGCCGCGTCCAAAGAATCTCACTTCACCAGGGGCATTCAATTTTTTGTACGTAGCTCCTGTTGCGAGTATCAATGCTTTCCCAATGTAATTATTCTTAGGAGTAATGGCCTCGATGTTCTTTCCTATTTTAATTTCTTTAACTTCTTCTCCTTCATGGATTTCCACATAATTTCGGGCATGAGCGCCGATCATATCCATCAATTTGACCCCTGCGATGTTTTGGAACCCAGGGTAATTCTCGACTATGGGTGTAACCGCAACTTGCCCACCAATAACACCCTTCTCTAAAATGATCGTACTAAGACCGCTGCGCTTTGCATAGATTCCAGCTGTCAACCCGGCAGGACCAGCTCCAACGATGATGAGGTCAACTTCCATTGCTTTTTTATCAACTGGAGCAGCCATTTCCTTTTCTGGTTTTAGATCAACCAATTCAGAAATAAATTTATCTTCCTGTTCAAGACCCGTGCTCGTTATTTTTTCATTAATGACCGTTTGGGGTACTGAGCTAACATTGTATTTCTTCGCTAGATCGATATTCTCCGTTGCCTCAACGCACTCACTTGAAACAAGATCAGGTCTTTCCATTGCTGCTCTGAATGCATTTATCACTTGTCCCGGGCAATAGGGGCAAGTGGGTGTTACATAGACCTGAATATGCTTCTTTTCTTTTAGCTTAGAGAGAATTTCCTTGGATGATTCAGAAAGTCCGCTTTTCCTATGTGACACCATCATGATCGCTTCTATGAACGACCTTCCTTCCTCTCCTGCAGGTGCGCCTGTATATCGAATACTGTACTCTTCCGGGTTGATCAGTATAGTTGGCGACCTGATCACATTATATTTCTTGGATTTCTCATCCCCAATCGAATTGAATTTAACATCTATTTTGTTAGAAAGTTTCCCCAGATCAGTTGTGAACTTCACTGTAAGCGCGTTATATGGTTCGTTCTCTCCCTGTTTTGTGAACACCTCAAGTATTATCCTCTCCTTCATTTCCTTGAACTTTTCGATTAACGCTGCCCTCGTATCCTTCTTTATAAACCATTTTTGAGTATTTTTCTTGCGCATGATCTCTCAACCCCTTATCCATTAATATTTTTATTCATCATCTGGATTTCATTGCTTTCTTCACTCTCTCTTTTGCAATGATTAATGCTGCTTCTCTTGTGGTTATCGCTTCCTTTTCTGCAGTTTTTAATACTATTTCAGTGTTTTTGCAGATTTTTTCCTTGATCAGATGGAACATCTCCTGCTCCGTTCCACCAGTAAACTCAACATACGAAGAGATGACACCACCTGCGTTAGCGACAAAATCTGGGACAATTAGCACTCCTCTTTGCGATAATTGCTTTTCGATGTTCTCCCTCATTGGGATATTTCCTGCTTCAACTATGATCTTAGCTTTTATTCTATCAACATTGCCATCATGTATGACATCTGGTCTAGCACCTGGGATCAAAATATTTATTGGCAATTCAAATAGCGCAGTTGTTGGTAGAACTTTACCTGCTTCGTATTTCGTAACCGCCCCCAATTCCTTTTTCGTCTTCAGTAATTTCTCAATATCTAAGCCATTCTCATTATAGATAGTTCCTTTTGAATCCGACACCGCAACGATCTTTGCACCTTTCTCATTTAAGAATTTAGCTGTAAATGTACCAACGTTTCCAAATCCTTCTATTGCTATGGATGCATTTGTCAACGAGACACCTGCAAATTTGGAGGTTATTACCACAGATTCAGCCACACCAAAACCTGTTGAACCTAGTTCATGAGGTAATCCACCCATCCTTAAGGGTTTTCCAGTTGAAGCTTTCGACATTCCAATCTCATCTGCAAATATCGCCATATCTTCCTCATTTGTACCCATATCAGGTCCTGCGATGTATTCCTCAGGTACTAACCTTTTTATTGCTCTTGCAAAACCCCTTATCAATATACCTTTATCGATATCTTCACGGGATATTATCCCTGCTTTTGCACCACCAAAAGGTAAATCTGAAATGGCATTTTTCCATGTCATTGCTCTAGCCAGTCTGAACACTTCGTCAGCGGTTACATCAGGTTGTAGTCTGATCCCACCTTTCCCAGGTCCTAATGCTGTATTGTCTATCACCAATGTCCCGCTCAATCTGATCTTGGGATCCGTGACAAAGACAACCTTCTCAGGTCCCCATTGGTCATCAAGGGCTATCTCCTCACCGTGTGCATTGCATGAATGAAATTTCATGTTTTTTTACCTTCCTTCTTTTTATAATCTTTGATAGCTTCATGAAGTGCATCTGCTGCTAGATTGGAACAGTGCATCTTATGCGGGGGGAGACCATCAAGTTCATCAGCTACGTCTTTGCGTGTTATTTTCAGAGCTTCGCTGACATTCATCCCTTTCGCCATCTCTGTCACCATGCTGCTGGTTGCAATGGCTGATCCGCAGCCAAAAGTTTTGAACTTAATATCTGTTATTATGTTGTCCTTAACTCTTATAAAAATCTCCATCAGATCCCCACAGACCGGATTTCCCACTTTACCATATCCATCAGGGTTCTCTATGGTACCAACATTCCTCGGGTTCATGAAATGCTTCATTACTTTTTTGCTATAACCTATCTGTGCCATATATTTCACTTCCTACTTTACAACGGGGAGAGTTCTCTCAATCTTTTAACTGTTTCCCTTACAGCCTTTACAAAGAATATAGGCAGAAAGCCTCGCCCTTCAGGGCGGGGATGAATGCATGAAATA
>JAUWGG010000111.1 GCA_030606525.1 Methanobacteriota archaeon
TCAAGAGTATTTTGTGTCCTTTGCTACGCAGAAATTTTTCAAGAAATTTCAGAATAGCCCGACCAATTCCCTGACCCCGATATTCTTTTTGAACTAATATGAGGCTGATATACGGAATCTTTGACCACAGATATTCCAAACGCAAGTAACCAATGTTCTGCCCCTCGATTTCGGAAATAATGATTTCATTTAGTTCAATCTTGCTTTTGATGATTTCTTCAGCTACATGGTCATCTTGTATCGTGCACCAAGCGAGGTCGTCTGCTCTGGCAAATCTGACTCTGATTTTGTCAGCGATTTTCATGTACATTCATCCTCTCTATTGTCAAACACATCCTCTCTTTTAGCATGCCCCTTCACTCTAAGTGATATTCTTAATAGCTATTATGAAGCTATAATAACTTTAAACACCGCTTAAGAACAGTATCTCTTAAAGATGCTATTCATTCACAGCATAATCTTGATGAGATCTCATATATTTTTTCACGATTTTTTCCGTTACTTACTACGCTTTTCCTTCACGAAGTCAAATAATTTTGGAGATTTGAATTCTAATATGAAATTTCTGATTCGTTTTTCTGCTAATTTTGCATATTCATTGTCGATTTCGTAGCCGATGTAATGCCGATTCGTCTTTATTGCTGCTATCGCTGTCTGTCCGCTTCCCATAAAAGGGTCCAGCGCAACATCTTCTTCAAAAGTATATAGTTGAATTAGTCTGTAAGGAAGTTCTACTGGGAAAGGTGCTGGGTGTCCGATCTTTTTCGCTGGCTCTGCGGGGAATGTCCAGATACTCTTGGTAAATTCAAGAAATTCTTCCTTGGAGATTGTGTTCTTTCTTTTGGGAGGATTTTTCCTTGTGAACATGCCTTTAGAAAAAACTAAAATGTACTCGTGAATATCCCTTAGAGTTGGATTGGTAGCAGAGAGCCAGCTTCCCCAAGCCGTAGAAGGGCTTGAACTTGATGCTTTGTTCCAGATAATTTCGCCTCTCATCAGAAAGTCCAATTCAAACATATCTTCTACGATGAAAGCATGAAGCGGGATATACGGCTTTCTTCCCAAATTGGCAATGTTGATGCAAACTCTACCCCCAGGGACAAGGGTCCTATGAACTTCCTTCCACACTCGTTTCAAGAATTGTCTATATTCTTCAAGGGTCAAATTTTCGTCATATTCTTTTCCCACGTTGTAAGGCGGAGAGGTAACCATTAGATGGATGCTGTTATCTGGCAGTTCTTCCATATTTTCAGAGGTCTTAGAAAGGATTTTATCTAAAAATTGCGGTGGAATAGGAGTCTCAATATACTCTACCGGATTCTCCATTGGTAAGCCCTCATATAATTTGCTTGAATAAAAGGAAGTTGAATCATGATTTATTCTTCCGGGTGAACCGAATGAACTTGTTTGAGTACCTCTTTTTCTTTTAGTATATTCCATTTACTCAGTCCTCCTTCCAATAATCAACCCATCTTTTATACACATATAAATCTTTACACAGAATATAGGCAGAAAGCCTCGCCCTTCAGGGCGGGGATGAATGCATGAAATAAGAGTACTTTCAGTCATCTCTCCTCTAAAGGTTTATATGCGCTGATATTAATGTACTTTCCGATGAGGTTCTAAGAAAACAGACGATATCTGGAACTCTTGGAACTGATAGGGGTATGAGGTTGGTGACCCACCGTAAAACCCAGGCAATTTGGGTCATGCTTTGAAGAGATGGAAACATAGGGCTCGTCTATCAAAACAGAAGTTCTTGATCGAGGGGTCAGTAACAGGGTGATGGCACACCCTTTAGTGTTGCTCGTAAGAGCAGGACTATGAAGAATCTCCCCTCTTTAGGGGGGAGAGTATGTCAATCCTACAGCTTTAACTAATCTTACATCACCTGGCGGCATGACCCTCAAGATCTCTTCCTGCGCTGTGTCGAAGACCTTGGCAATTGCATTTGCAAATTCATTCTTCTTCACATCACCCGGCTCGATGATAACATATTTTTTGGAATGTGATTGTACTGCGCTCACAGGTCCGCCCATTATTTTTGTCTCACCCTCATGTTCTATCTCACCTATTGCAACCCGCATATTCAACCTGTGTAAGTAGTTCCTCTTGCCTCGAATTACGAAAGCGCCCCTGGGGAGAAATTCTCCCGGTTGAGGGGTTTTGCTCACCTGCTCCGGCAGCACCCAATATGCACTGCCTGCACCGATCTTTGCATTCCACGCCTTTGAATACGTTAATGAAAAGATGCATGCTTCTTCGAGCGTTCGTTCTGTGATCTCCCTTTCATGCTTGATCACGACACTCGGTGCTCCACGAATATCTGCATGAGCGTATCTGTCCCTCTCCTTCAAATGCTTTTTTACGATCTTGTCATTCGTTTTAACATCTTTTCCTGCAATTACAAGGGTATTATCACTTGAAATGAACCATCTGTAGCTCTCGAACCAAAACCTCTTCGTGGGCTTTTTTATTTTTATTTCCTCCTCAAGTTCAGCCTTTTTTTGCGCTTCCTTCAATTTTTTGAGTGATTCATCCAAAGCTGTTTTAGCTCCATCGAGCTTTTCCTTGACCTTCTTGGTCTTCTCGTAATAAACCTGTGCATTCTCATTGATGCTTTTCTCGTAGTCCAATACAAATTTTTTCTCTCCCAATTGAAGGGTGATTTGCCTTCTACTTGGATTTAAAGATTTGATCATATCATTCTCAAGGTCATCTGATATCTCCTGCCAGCTCTTGGTTTCGTGCAGCTGATGCAGCATATCCAAAACTTCCTCACACTCCTTATAATGACTGTAAATAAAATCTGCAGTTGCTTTCCATTCCTCCCTGTTCTTCTCAAAAGCTTCGATGAGCTCCCTTTGCTTTTTTATCCTCCTTTCAAATTTTTCGCACTTTCGATCGATCGCCCTTTTAACCTTGACTTTAATGTACGAAAGATACTCATCTATAGCTTGATTAAAAGTATCAAAATTTTTAGCTTCGAAGCCTTCATATCGCTCAAGTTCTATCGGTACAACATCCACAGCCTTCTTCTTTTCAAAGATGATCGTTGGTACTCGTTGAGTATTGATCTGATCAATGAGCTTGGAGATTATATTGAAGATCGCATTCATTTCCTTCTGTGCAAGTTCACTGTGCATCGTTCTCTTATCGATCGATGCTCTTTGACATACTTCTTCAGCATATGTTCCGCCAAGATTAACATCCATCGCCAATGTTCTGATCAGATCCTTCTTCGATGAGGTCAATATGGTGTAAAAATCTTTAAGATCCAGGGTCAAGGGATTGCATCGAGCAGGTGGAAACGCATATTCTTTTTTAGCTCTTAACTCTCGACCAGCCCAAGAACGAGATTTCAGGGGTTGGACGATCTCGTTGTTCTCCACCAATAATATGTTTCCTTCCCTGAACAGCTCGATTATGAGTCGATAGTCCTTTCCCTTATAAATAGAGAATTCGATGATCCGATCGAAATCGTGTTGATCGATATCCTTTATTATCCCATTCAACAAATACTTTCTCAAGAGCATGATGAAAGAGCTTGATACAGCTGGTTCAAAGCTTCCTTTCCGAAGGCATAACCACTTGCCGCTTTTGATGAATATTTCCTTTTTCTCCTTATTTTGAGTATGTATCCTGATCATGATCTCGTCTCGGCTCAGTTGAAATATTTTTCTGATACGTCCCTGGATCAACGTTCCTAATTCTGGCAGAATCGCAGCCACATCGAAGCTTGACATTTGGGTCTTCATTCAAAGGGAAATAGGGGAACGGGATTAATAGTTTTACCGCTTGGAAATAGGAATCATTAAAAATAAGTAAGTGAATGCCCCAATTCCATAGATGCCACTGTGGCTTAGAGGTATAGCGACGCCTTGGTAAGGCGTAGATCGAGGGTTCAATCCCCTCCAGTGGCTTCATATTTCGAATAACAAAAGATATAAATATAGTCATAACATTACTCGCCTACACGTATAAACACCACAGTTTAAAAGTGGCTCAGTGGTGATTGTTGTAATACGAGGATGTGGGGATAAAGGAGGAATGATGATGAGGAAAAGGGAGAAAATGGATTTGAAAGCCAAAATTATGCTTTTACTGGCAGTTGGAATTGGAATGTCAATTATCCTTATGCCGTTTATGAACAATGTAAGTGTCAATGACCAATTTGAGATGGGAGTAAAGGCGGAAACACCTTCGCTG
>JAUWGG010000023.1 GCA_030606525.1 Methanobacteriota archaeon
CAGCAAGGTGAAAAATATCTTCAGTATCAACGTCTCCAAAAGGGATAATGCATAACCTTAGACTCAACCTTTCATCACTCCCAAAGGCGTAAGTCTTGCTATCATCCTCGATATGCCAGCACCATGTACTATTCTTACAACATCATCAATACGTTTATAAGATTCCGGGGCTTCTTCAGTTAGAACATCTCTGCTTGCTGCCCTGACGTAGATGCCTTTTTGTCTTAAGCTTTCCTTTATAGAAGAGGCGTTGAATCTTCTTGTTGCAGCACGTCTTGACATAACTCTGCCAGCACCATGACAAGTTGATCCGAATGTTTCTTCCATCGCTTTTTTTGTACCTACAAGAACATAACTGGCTGTCCCCATATCACCTGGAATGAGAACTGGCTGCCCTATGCTCCTGTACTTTCGAGGTATATCGGCGCTACCCTCAGCAAAAGCCCTTGTAGCTCCCTTCCTGTGCACATAGAGCTTTCTCTTTTTTCCATCCACCTCGTGTTCTTCTAATTTTGCCATGTTGTGCGTTATTCCATAGACCAAATGCATATCTAGATCCTCAGCACTATGTTTGAGCACCTTTTCAAAAGATTCACGAACCCAATGTAAAATCAACTGACGATTTGTCCAACCGAAGTTCGCAGCGCAAGCCATAGCTTTGAAATAATCCTGCGATTCTTTCGATGTTGTTGGTGCGCAGGCAAGCTGCCTATCTGGCAATATGATGTTATATTTTTTTACGGCCCTTTCCATTTCCTTGATGTAGTCAGATGCGATCTGATGTCCACAACCCCTGGAACCCGTGTGAATCATGACCGTTATTTGGCCCTCATGCTCTATGCCGAGCACTTTTGCAGTCCTTTCATCATAGATCTTGTCAACTCTCTGTATCTCTAAAAAGTGATTGCCAGCACCTAAACTTCCCAACTGCGGCATACCCCTCTGTATCGCTCGTTCACTAACTTTTGAGACGTCTGCTATGTCCATATGTCCGTTCTCTTCAAGATATTCCAGATCCTCTTCCCAACCATAGCCTTTTTCCACAGCCCAAGGTACCCCTTGTTCAAGTACATTTTTTAGTTCCTCATGAGTTACCCTGATCTTGCCTTTTGAACCTAAACCAGAGGGAATATTGATGAACATCGTATCGATTAACTCCTTTGTCTTTGGCGTGATGTCCTTCGAGCTCAGATTCGTTCGTATCAAGCGGACACCGCAGTTTATGTCAAATCCAACACCGCCTGGTGATAATACTCCTTCCTCTGCATCTGTCGCAGCCACGCCCCCAATGGGAAATCCATATCCCCAGTGAATATCTGGCATTGCTAGGGATTTGCCTACGATCCCCGGTAGAGTAGCAACATTAGCAACTTGTTCCAGAGCGTTGTCCCTTGTTACAAGGTCAAGCATCTTTGCATCCATATATATAATACCGCTTGTTCTCATACCAGGCTTGTAATCTTTAGGAATTTCGTATCGATACTCATCTATCTTTTTCAATGGACCAGTCCATCTTTGCATTTTAAACCCCCATTGTGAATTTGAATGCTCTTTCGCATTTAAATAACCTTTGATTTAGAGAAAAGTAAAAAAGCGATAATGCTATTACCCTCTGATAGTATGTTCGCAGAAATTAGTGATATGATGGGAATCGAGATATATACAGACAAAGGATTGATCTTAGGGATTGTGAATGATTTCATAATAAATACGGAAACGAAAAAGGTAGAAGGCTTGCTCGTAGGAGAACCTAACCCTCTGCTTGTTGAGCACTCTAGATCTGTCAGCGTGCCTTTTAGGTGGGTAGACGCCTTTGGAGATGTGATCTTGCTCAAATATTTCCCTAGATTCGTGCCGACCAGCCCCATACCAGCGAGAATTTCTCTCTGGAAAAAAGCAGCTGACGAAGTGATAAGAACGACTGAAGAAGTCACAGTCTCAACAGAGAAGAAATTGGAGAGAGAAGTTAAAAAAGCAGGAAGGACGATCAAAAGGAAGTTTAAAAAATCTAAATTCTAGCTTTTTACATTTTACTATTTTTTTAAGTGTTAATATTCTCCTAAAGAACCATCGATCTTTACGATCTTTTCAATCCTTTTATACAAAAAATATCCAACAATAGGTGTGATGATTCCGAAGGCAATAACTATAAGAATTTCGATATTTAAAGGCATCAACTCAGGGTATCCTTCTGGCAGACCAATCAAAACGGAGCGAAAAGCATCTACACAGTAGCTTACAGGGATGTAACGACTTATATTGTTTCTTACAACATCAGGTAATGCGCTGAATGGAAAGAACATTGCGCAGAATATCATGAAGAAGAACTGCAGGAAATTGACTAAAAGCGCTGCGGTTTCTTTGAGTTTGAGGGTCACAGCTGCGAAAACCAGCCCTATCCCTAAACAGCCTGATATGGTAAAGAATAAGATACCCAACGCCACCAGCAGATTCTCAGCAGGCAGTCCGCCGAGTATATAACTGACTATAACAACTGCAAGGATGCACATTAAGCTAGTCCAGATCAGGATTGCAAAGATTCGTGACACGAGATTGCTGATTTTATTTGCAGGTGAGAGATATAGTGATTCCAATGTGCCTCGAAACTGCTCTTCTCGTAACGAGAAACCAATTTCCCAAATGATGAACGATAAGAACATGTTTATTATGAATCCATATATCATCACACCTACAAGAGGTACCATGTTGGAGCTGGGTTCGCTGGAAGACATGAACATCATCGCTGCGAACATGAACATCAAAATCATGAGAAAGATCTGAGCGAACATCGCTACAAAGGCGATTGGGTACCTGGAGAATTCCACGATAGTTTTTTTCGACATATCAATGAACGTACTTATGCTTTGGCGAACGTTCAATTCAGTAGTTCCAAAGCCTTTACAGATCGTATATTCTTTACTTTCCACACTCAAAATTGACCCACTCCCTCGTTTCGCTTCATTCTCCGCTCAGTTTGCAGGAATACATAATAACCTAAGAGCGGTACGATTGCACCAAACACAAATATCATTGCTAGATCTGCGTACCAAGTACCGAAGAAGTACGATAGGTTCAATAGACTAGCTCGTACACCGTTATTCATCCATGTTGGCGGGAACGCCATCGCGATATACCTTAGAAACGGTGGGAATACTGTTATCGGAAAGTACACACCCATAAAGAACGCAACTATCCACTGCATCATCTGGATCAACGAATTCGCTTCTTTGATCTTCAAAATCAGCGCACCAAACAGGAAACTGATGCCCCACAGCGGAATCAAACCTATGAAGAGGAAGAGAATAGCGAGCAATATATTGCCTTGGAACGGGTTGACACCAAATATCAATGACCCTAAAAAGAAAGAGACAAAGAAGGTAATTGAAGCTCTGATGAGCGCGTACAAAGTCACTCCACTTACTACATAGATCTTCTTCGCGGGAGAAAGATATAAGGGCTCAAGTGTGCCTGTTTCCTGTTCTCTTCGGATCCAATAACCTACGAGCCATAACATGAGCATCACGGTCATGAATGTACTTGCACCTATGAGCATGTAGAGCTTGTAATCCATTGTGCCGGGATTGCCTGCGTATGCAGTATTGTTCTGGAAGTTCACTGCTGCGTTTGCAGAGCCGCCTGCTATGGCGGTCCCGAGCATGATTGGCAGTGCAGCGAACACTATTGGGATGAAGAATTCGAATAAGAGCGCGCCTTTATATCTGGATATTATTTTAAAACGTGCTTTTAGGACTGTTGTGATAATGTTAAGGTTTGAGGACGCTGACATTTTACAGAGCCCTAGATCTTTATGTTTTTGCTCGTTCATCTTCATCATCTGCTGCTTTGTCCCCCGATCTTTCGCTTTTTAACCACTTCCCTTGTATCTATACTTAATGCCCTACCAGTTTTTGCTATGAACACATCCTCCAAGGTGATGTCCTGTGGGTTTATATATTCAATTTGAGCGTTGTTTGCAGTCATGACCTCTATAATCTTAGGCAGCATCATTCGGCTGTTCTCGCATAAGATTCCTAACTTCGTTTTTCCATTGCCCTCGGATTTAACAATCGCTTCTCTTATGCCAGGTAATGCGCGGATATTGTCCACCACATTGGGTGGTATCGTACCCTCGACATTCACTACATCTTCATGTTCTATCGATGATTTCAGTTCCGCAGGTGTCCCCAATGCGATTATCTCGCCTTTATCGATGATGGCTACCCTATCACATAACTCATCTGCTTCGTGCATGAGATGTGTTGTATATACTATCGTATGCCCGTTTTCATTCAATCCCTTAACGATACTTCTCAATTCTCTAGCAGCATGAACATCCATTGTTACAGTTGGCTCATCTAAAAATAGTATAGGAGCCTCATTTATCAAAGATTTTGCAAAAGCTAAGATCATTTTTTGTCCGGAGGAATAGGTTTCCACAGTACGGTCAATGAAATCTCTCAATTTGAGTAATTCTATCAATTCTTCTATCTTTTTCCTTCGAATTTTCTTTGGAACGTGGTACAAAGCGCCAAAATAATCTAGGTTCTCCCTACCAGTTAATTTCCAATATAATCCTCGTTCACCCATGAGCATACAGCCAATGGATGCGCGAACCAAGTTCTCGTGTTTCTGCAAATTATATCCATTGATCCAGGCCGTTCCACTTGATGGCAAAAGAAGGGTTGTTAGACATTTGATGAGAGTGGTCTTACCGGCTCCATTCGGACCCAATAGACCAAAGATCTCTCCATCATAGATCTCAAGATCGACGTTCTTGAGAGCTTCTATCTTCCTCTTCTTAGCTCTAAACAGCTTTTTCCTTTCTTTTGAAATAAACGTTTTTGAGATGTTTTCAATTTTTATTATCGGTTGGATCATTTTACCCCTCCTTTGATCTGATCATTTAATTATTTTCCTATTCTTGACCTTTGAACTTTCATGTACACTTAGATTCTTGAATTCAACAGCATCTATTCTGCAGTTCGGACCGATCGTAACATCCTCGCCGCGAACGAATTCTGCTGTCGTATCCTCGAGGTAGATCGTAGTGCCAATTATTTTGTTTGCTTTGAGTGAGCCTTTAACTTTAAATACTCTGCCAAAAAGACTTTTAGTGTACATCTTCTTGACCTCTATGTTCTCTGCCTCAATGACATTAGCACTTGAATGACCGTTCAATTCTACATTTATGGTTTGAGATAAAATACTGCCTCCCACATCAAATTTTCCTGCACACCTGAACTCTTTAGCTTTTATATCGCCGCCTACTGTCATCGATCCATCAACTACAACCTTATTGTTGGAATATAACATGCCGCCAATGCTGCAAGAACCTGCTGTATGAAACTCATCACAATCCACATTCCCATTTATTTTGCATGAACCAGCGGTCTTAAACATCTCCGATCTAGCATTTCCCTCTATCTTAGATGAGCCAGAAGCTTTAAAGGTCTTCGATTTTACACTTCCGCTTATTTTGCATGAACCTGACATTTTTACATCGTAGGCATCCACATTGCCTTCTACTTTAGTCGAGCCAGAGCACTTAAGCTCTTTTGCGTATACTTGACTGAGCTTACCGGCACCAGAGATTTTAATGATGTTCTTCCTTTCCTTAACACTTGGGATCTCTTTTGATATCTTTCTTTCAAATTCTTCGATTTCATCTTTCTCCTCGATCCCTTCAATCTCATCGCTTATCTCCTTCATTTCCTGCAATCTTTTTTCATATCTTGCCTTGATTGATCGATATGTTTTTTTGGTAATTTCTTCATTTTGAAATTTTTCCTCTAATTTTTTGAGTATGTCGTCATAGTTTCCCATGTTCTCACAATTTTTGATATACAACTAGCATTATTTAATATTTTTTTGAGAATAAATATAGATAACTGCATCTTTGAATTTTATAAAATCAACTTTTTTGTAAAAATCTGCAAAATAAAAGTTGAAATAGTAGAATATCATATAAAAGAGCATGAGCTTTAACAACTTGACCGTTTTGAAAGCTCTCTCATCCAAAACTCGATTGAACATTATACAATGTTTGCGTGAGGGCGTAGATCATCCAGAGGACATAGCTAAAAAACTCGAGGTAACTCGCCAATCTATAGATAAACATCTATTGGGGCTGCATGCTCTTGGATTAGTTGAACGATCAGCGGTTTTCCCGCCAGATGGCAGACCAAAGATAGTGTATAAAATGAGCACTGTGGGAATAGAACTCGTCGATTCTTTAAATGAGCTTGTTAAAAAATATAATGTGAAGATCATTGAGAGATATGATGATGAGCTTGAATCGTTAGATGTGCAGTTAGCGCAGGGTGATATCGGTGAAGAGGTTTATTTGAAAAGATTGGATGAATTGAAAAAGAAATATAAGATTAAATCAAATGAAAAATAACCTATTCAACATTTTTTCCCACAACAGCAATGACCTCACCAATCAATCTCGCAGCCAATGAGCTTGTATTTCCATTATCATACGGAGGAGAAACTTCCACCACATCAAATCCCACCAATCTTTTAGATAGGAGGTTTATGCATCTTTTTACTTCTTCAGGAGACAAACCAAATGGTTCGGGATTCGCTACGCCGGGTGCATATGCTGGATCGATTACATCCATATCAAGCGTAAGATAAATGGCTTTCCGTTTTATTTTGGACAATGCTGTTCTAATTGATTTATCAATGCCATCTTTTTTAACTTTAAAAGCATCTATATATCTCAATCCTAAGCTCTCTGCCGCCTTTTTTTCTTCCATTGAAAATGAACGTGTACCTAAAAGGACTATGTTTTCTATACCCACTACTTCGCTGATGCGTCTTGCAGAGCATGCATGGGAATTTTTTTCACCTAAATATTCATCTCTAAAATCTAAATGCGCATCTAAATATACAACACCAATATCCTTAAAACAGGTTACTGCTGGGAATGTGATCGAATGCTCCCCGCCGATCAAGATTGGAAATTTTTCTTCATTGACTATTCTTTTTATTACCTTTTTAACTTCCATCATCATCTCATCGGGTTCTTTGCATCTCTTTATATTCCCAAAGTCATGGATTGTTATATCTGAAAGCGCGATATCGTGTTCAAACAAATAACTCTCGAAATTATACGATTCTTTTCTGATCTCCTCTGGTGCGAATCTAGCGCCCTTCCTAAAGGAGGCAGTAGCGTCAAAAGGCACACCAACTATCACAAACTCAGCATCTTTGAAAGATGAATTGTCGTCCGCAAAAAACATATTTCCTCGATTATATACGGGTAATTTTCTTTCGTCCCATAGCTATCAGATATTGAACTTCCTTTCCAGGTTGGAATTTGCCTTTATCTTTGTCTTCTATTGGAACTTGAAAGGTCTCGTACGTTGTCAGGTCCATCAATTGTACCTCGCTGCCCGTAATGGACAACACCTGCGCTGTTCGCTTATCTATAAGGGGTACTTTGACCTTATGGCTTACTGGATGCACTATGCTTTTCTTTTGACCGTCGAATATCCCTATGGCTTCGAGCCTTCCTTTCGCTTCACCGTGTTTCCCAGGCTTGGAAATAGTTATGCTGATGATCTTACACGGTTCATCATCTATGAGTATGTATCTATTCGGTTTCAGAGTTCGCATTTCAGCCTGTGTCCATGACATAATATCCCCATTGGGATATAACGCTTCTCTTTATTAAATGTTTTATGAAGGATGTAGTGTGAACTACCCAACAGCTAAAGCATGTGTGGGTTTCCTGCTTCATCGAGCCATCCGTCAGATTGGCTCTCGACCCTCCCGAGACCTTATCGGTTACGAGCAAAGCTCACAGGTCTACACAGGCGTTTCCAAATGCGGATTCGGACAGTCCCTGCCCTATCCATCACTGAATGATAATATGAAAAAGAAATATATAAAAGTATCAGCTGGAGATGGGCGAAAGTACTGTTCGCTTTCATCCCACCTCTAAAGAGTGTGGGATTTCCCGCTCACATCTGTTAAATTTCTGAAATCAAGTAATAACGAACCTTTCTTCCTTCTTTTTCTGTCCTGATGATCTTATTGTGAGCTAAGTGATTGACATTATAGCCTATGACTTGATGACTTGTGTTCAACATCCCTGCAATCTCCTTTTGAGTTATTCCCGGCATTTGACGAATGGTATCGATGATGCTCGTTTGCAGCTCACTCAATTGAATGCCTTCTTCTTGCTGAATTTTCACACCCATTGGGTAAAAACGCTTCAATCTTCCATCTCTTTTAGATTTGATGAATCTTTGCCTTTCAAGAGTTTGCAGATGATATGTCAATGCACCGTTGTTAACGCCGATATGTTTCTTTATCGATGTATAATGAGCACCTTGATTCAGTCTTATGTATTCATATACCTGTCCTCTGAGAAAATGATCTAATGTTCTCTCTCTTTTAATGCGAGTATATAATGGTAAAAAGAAGAGCTTTAAAAGACCGTATTTACCGAACTCTGTACTTGTGAGCAAACCGATGAATGTTATGCCCCCTGCTGTTGCAGCTATTGCAATGGTTTTTATATTCGTTGGTTTGCCTGAGACCTCAATGGAATACATGGATTCGTCTAAATTGTCATCATAAGTTGTTATAACATAATAGTATGTTGTCCAATCTGTAACATTCGTATCAACCCATGAGCTCACTTTCCCTAAAGTTGCAACTAATCTATAATCTTCTTTGGATACCATAGACCTATAGATTGTATAACCTGCGATGTCCTCGGCAGGATTTTCAATCCACGATATAATCAATTTGCCCCCAGTTCCTGGATCATTCACGTAAACCATAAATGGCGATGCTGGTAAAATCACATGAAGATTGAGAAATGTGATTATATTGTATATCCCCTCTCCATCATTCACCCAACCTTCGAATCTGTAGGTTCTATAAGCTTCTATGTTTTTTGTTTGCACAACTGTTATGTTCTTGTTCTGTTCTAATCTTGTAACATAACTCTCATCAACTCTATTGAGGTGATCCACTTCCCCCGCTTCTAATGCAGAGACTGCATCTTCCATACTGCTATAAAATAAAAATTTCATCCTATAGACGTACTGTCTCTGCATGAAGTAGTTTATATTCTGCTTTAGGATAAGTGATTCTCCCCCCACCCATTCATGAAAGATAAATGCCCCGCATCCGATAGGAATTATGTTGGAATGATTGAGTGGGTCGCTGATGTTTTGCCATATATGTTGAGGGAGCAGTGGTATTCTAAGCGTAGTATTAAAAAAATCACCAGGAAGTTCACTCAAAATAAATCGTATGGTTGTATCGTTCAATTGCTTTATTTCTTCTATGCAATCTGTCCATATTTTATACATTGGTATATGGTGTTCGATTATGTAATTGTAGGTGAAGTTTACATCTTCGGCACTAACATCAAGTCCATCGTGCCACTTCATATTTTCTCTGATCTTGATAGTTACATTCAAATTATTCACATCCCAATGCTCTGCTACCCATGGCGCAGGTTTTGAGTCATTATCCAGTCTAGCTAAAGAATCATAAATCAAAATGAGAATGTCTTTTTCAACCTGCGTCATATTTAAAGGATTCAAATTACTTGGCTCATCTATTAGCCCAACCTTGAAGTTGGTTCTCTCT
>JAUWGG010000187.1 GCA_030606525.1 Methanobacteriota archaeon
GTCCTTTTTGGTCACTGAGAAAGAAATGGCGTACATCAGTGAGAAGTGCGACAAAAAAATTTAAAAAACACTCCCTTCATCCTTTCCCCCTTCACACTCATCAATACCAAACAAAAAATCAGTTAGATTTAAAAATGTAAACGTGTATGCCTCACAAACTAAAATCATCGAAAAACAATAAAGGGTGATAAAATGAGATTGCATGAGTTCGAAGCTAAAGAGATTTTAAAGAAGTACAAGATACCATTTGCTGAAGGGATGTTGATCCGGGATGCAAAGGATATTGATAAATTAACGCAGGAATATTTTCCAGCAATTCTAAAGGCGCAGGTTCTGGTGGGAGGAAGAGGTAAAGCTGGAGGGATATTGACTGCTGAGACGCGCGATGATGCGAAGGCAAAAATTCAAAAATTATTGGGAATGAAGATCAAAGGTTATAACGTTGAAAGTGTGCTTGTTGAAAAGAAGGTGGATGTTGAAGATGAGCTTTATGTTGCTGTAACGATCGATAGATTGGAACATAGAATAGCAATAATCACAAGTGAAATGGGGGGAATAAACGTTGAGCAGATAGCTGAAAAATACCAGGAAAAGATCGTTAAGTATTATGTTGATGTGGATGAAACAATTCATCCTTATGTTGGCAGATCATTAGCTAAAAGAATCGGATTGAAAGGTAAGCAGTTAATAAAAGTTGGCGGGATCATTCATTCGCTATTCAAGGCGTTTAAAGAATTTGATGGCACGCTTATTGAAATAAATCCATTAGCAATTACGAAGAATAATGAGGTAATAGCTCTTGACGCTGTCTTCAATATCGATACCGATGCTTTATATCGTCATCCAAAACTAGCTGAAATGGGTATCAAACCAAGACATGAGGTAGGTGAATTAACAGAAAGAGAAAAAATTGCAAGAGAAGCCAATTTTCCATATGTGGATCTGGAGGGGGATATAGGCGTATTCCCAGGAGGCGCAGGTTTTGGAATAGCAGCTGTAGACCTCATCCATCATTTTGGTGGAAAGCCAGCGAACTTCATGGACTCCGGCGGGGGGCCTACTGTTGAACGCATGGAGCAGATGATAGGTCTTTTAATGGACAATCCAAAGGTAAAAGTGATATTTGGAGCGCGCTTTGGAGGTATTTCTAGATGCGATCTATGGGCTGAAGCTATTATATCTTATCTTAAAAAAAGGCATGCGGATGGAAAACAAATAAAGCCAATGGTCATGCGTATGGCAGGAAATATGGAGAAAGAAGGTAGAGAGTTATTCGAAAAGGCAAAGAAAGATGAACCACAGTTGTTTAAGGTGGTAAAGATCTATGCTTATAACACACCAATAGAGGAAGTCATAAAGGAAACTATCAGAACAGCAGAAAGAATTGAGGGATAAAAATGGCGGTCATAATCGATGAAAAGGTTGAGTGCATAGTTCAAGGCATAACTGGAAAGAGCGGTTCTTTACACACCAAGCTCATGCTGAACTACGGGACAAAGGTTGTTGCAGGCGTCACCCCTGGAAAGAGCGGTGAAGAGGTTCATGGGCTGAAGGTTTATGATACTGTTGAAGAATGCGTGGAAGATTTCCCTAACATAGCTGTAACAAGTATTTGGGTACCACCAAGATTTGCAAAAGATGCTGCGCTGGAAGCAATAGAAGCTGGGATTAAAACGGTAATCGTTATTACCGAGATGATACCAATTCATGATATGTTACATGTAAGAAAAAAAGCTAAGGAAAAGGGAGTTATGGTGTTGGGAGGCAATACCCCTGGACTCATCAGTCCGGGAAAGGCAAAAGTAGGTATGCTTCCTGAGATAGCATTTAAACCAGGCAGGATCGGTACCATAGCAAGAAGCGGTTCCATTACATACTACCTTGCAAACGCTTTAGATATAGGTGGTTATGGTGAAAGCACATCAATAGGCATTGGCGGTGACCCGATCATAGGTGCGAATTTTGAAGATGTGCTGAAGCTTTTTGAGAAAGATGATGGCACGGATGCAGTAGTATTGGCTGGAGAGATCGGAGGGGTGTATGAGGAGTTGGCTGCAGAATACATTAAAGAGATGAGCAAGCCAGTCATAGCTTACATCGCTGGAAGATATGCTCCCAAAGGTAAGAGAATGGGACATGCAGGCGCGATCATCCAGCGGGGAATGGGTACAGCTGAAAGCAAGATTAGAGCTTTGAGAGGAGGAGGAGCTCATATAGCTGAGACCATCGGTGATATCCCTCGATTGATCAAGGAAAATTTGAATTAAGATAAAAGGAGGTATTTTAATGAATGAGAAATGGAAAACTGGAATAACAAAGGTAGAACCCAATCATTTAATAACACGGGGATATAGGCAAGAGGATCTAATTGGTAATGTGCCTTTTTCTCATACCATTTATCTTTTGATAAAAGGAGAATTACC
>JAUWGG010000116.1 GCA_030606525.1 Methanobacteriota archaeon
AATCATCCTCCATTCCCTTTTTAACTTCTACGATCCATCTACTGTCGGATTCAGAAAAGAGCTTAACATCGCTTCTTAAATTACCTATTTTCGATATATCGACCTTAGCTCCCAAATTTCCTCCTATGCACATCTCAGCTAAGCATACGCCTAGGCCTCCTTCTGATAGGTCATGACAGGCTGCAATGTATCCCTCTTCAATGGATGACAGGATTCCCTTCATACCATCGTTCAACCGCTTTAGATCAACGTCAGGCACATTTGAACTATATCCTCCAAATGCTCTGTAATATGCGGAACCGCCCATCTCATCCTTCGTACTGCCGATCAAATAAAGCTCGTTCCCTCCTTCTTTTAGATCCACCGTCACGCATTTCCTTATATCAGGTACAATGCCCACGCCAAGCACAACAGGTGTTGGAGGAACCGCAGCAAAGGGAGTCTCATTATAAAAGCTTACATTGCCAGAGGGTATTGGCAAATTGAAATGTGTGGCGACAAATGATATTCCTCTCGAAGCCTCATAGAATTCTCCCAAACACTCAGGTTTCTCTGGATTTCCGAAATTCAAGCAGTCTGTCAAAGCATGAGGCTTTGCACCAACAGAAACTAAATTCCTGCATACCTCATCAACGATTGATGCCCCTCCTCTAAATGGATCAATGGCGGTGAACCACGGGTTCGTTCCAATGCATATCCCCAATCCTCTATAGGAATCCTCCAAAGGTTTTATCACCGAAGCATCACCATGGGTATTGCAGCCGATTATCCCCTGAAGCGGTTTGATAACTGTTGCACCTCTAACCTCATGATCATATTGTCTGATCACCCATCCTTTGCTTGAAATGTTCGGTGATGCAAGTAATTTTAATAATCTTTTATTGTAATTATTCACTTCGCTGACTTCCATGGGCATTCTTTCTTTTTTCTCTTTTGGAAGGATCTTGTAAGGTCGGCAGTATTCAGGCCCTTTAGTTAAAAAATCCAGATCCATTTTAAATATCTTTATACCATGGAAATGGATTCTAACAATCTTTGGTTTGATAACCTTCCCAACAACAGTTGCGAGCACATCGTACATTTTGAATATCTGAAGTACTTCGCTTACATTTTTTTCATCAACAGCTAACATCATTCTCTCTTGCGATTCCGATACCCAAATTTCCCATGGGGCTAAACCCTCTTCTTTTAAAGGCACATTGCTCAGATCGACTTCTGCACCGAATCCTCCAGCTAAAGCCAATTCACCGATAACGCAGGATAAACCTCCCCCTCCCAGATCCTTCATTCCATTGAGCAGTTTTCTTTGACATGCTTCTAAACACGCGTGGATCAAAGGCTCCTTTGTGATAGGATCTCCCAGTTGAACAGCACCCATTGATTTTTCCTCGGATTCTTCTGTCAATACTGCTGATGCAAATGTTACACCATGAATTCCATCTCTGCCAGTTTTCCCTCCAACGAGGATGAACACATCGCCAATATCTTTTACACTGTTCTTTAGAATATCCTCTTTTTTTGCTATGCCTATACATCCTACATTCACAATGCAATTGCCCACGTACCCCTCATCAAAATATACTCCGCCGCTGACAGTTGGTATTCCGATTCTGTTGCCATAATCTCTTATGCCGTCAACCACTCCAGCAAATAGATATTTCGGATGTTTGACCCCATGGGGTAATTTCTCATAAGGGTAATTCAATGGTCCGAAGAATAAAGGATCGATAAGAGCTATCGGCTGAGCGCCCATGCATAGAACATCTCTCACAATACCACCTATGCCGGTTGCAGCTCCCCCGTAAGGCCCGATCGCACTAGGATGATTATGCGACTCTATTCTGAGAGCATAAGCGTGTTCATCATCGAACTGCATCACTCCTGCATCTCCCCTATCTATAACGTCAGGTGTGTCTATATCAAAAATGAACTTCTTCAATATGACCTTCGAGCTTTTGTAACAGCAGTGCTCAGACCAAGCTTGACCCAATGATTGTAATTCCACATCGGTCGGATTTCTTCCTTTTTTTTTAAAATAGGATTGAATGCGCTTCATCTCTTCCAGGTTAAGAGCTAAACCGCCTTCTTTGCTCAGCTCCATTAGCGCTTCATCCCCTGCATTCGCTAGATCGATCTCATAGAACTCAAAAGGTGCCGACGTTTCAATGTAAAATCTTTTTATGTTTGGAGGTATGTTTGACATATTGACCACCATTTCATTTTAGCTTGATGGAATAATTATGGATCACTGGATTTGCTAACAGCTTATTGCACATCTCTTCGATCCGTTCTTTTGCCATTTCTTTATTATCTGTGCTGAGAGCAATCTCAAAAAGTTTAACAGATTTTACGGTTTCGATCTCATCAAAACCCAGCAGCTTCAATGCTTTCTTTGTGTTCTCTCCTTCGGGATCCGCAACACCTCTTTTCAATTCGATTTTTATTTCGGCAATGAACATTCTACCACGATGGGAAATAGAAAAATAGATATTTAATATGATTGACGATAGTTTAAATTAATCCATTCAATCTCGCAACACCCAGCACCCCATCGATGATGAATTGTATAGCTATAGCCGCCAAGATCAAACCCATTATTCGGGAGATTGCAAGAGCACCCATGCGCCCCATCCTGGAGAATATCCTGTCACTGTAGGTTAAAAGAATAAAAGATACTGCCATGGTAGCGAAGATGGATGCAAAAACAGCGAACATATCAAAAACACCTGTTTGTCTTGACATGTATATCATTATAGTAGTTATGGCTCCTGGACCCGCGAACATGGGAATTCCTAAGGGTACGATGCCTACCGCTTCACGTGCCAATGCTTCTTCTTTATCTTGTTGGGTCAACTTGGTCCTTGGCTTTTGTCCGTGCAGCATTGAGAAGGCTATGGTAAGTAAAAGAATGCCACCAGCTATTCCAAATGCTGGGATGGTTATTCCAAAAAGCATGAAGATATAATTCCCTATCAAGCCAAATATAACAAGCACCGCAATAGCAACAACGATTATCTTTATGATAACATCTTTCTTTTCTTTAGGGCTATACCCTTGAGTAAGGGTTACGAAAAAAGGGATATTGCCTATCGGGTTAACAATAGCGAATATTGCAACGAATGCTTCAATAGCAAATTGTGTACTCATGATTTCTCGATGGCGAGTGTGAATCTAGTATTTAAAATTTGAGTTTAAAATCTTCCTTCCAAATGTAATATAACCGGTATGTCCCAACATATCAAAATCAGGCCTTACGCCACCTTTGCCCACGATAATCTCCCTTTGCAGCGTTTCTAATGTCTTGATTCCAACAAAAGGATATCGCCTCAGCTCATTTACGGTGTTCTCAACTTGATTTGTTGTAGGTGAGTAGCTGGCAAAATGCCCTCCACTCTTCAACGCATCATAAGCGTTTTTAATACCATCCCAGGGATTGGGTATATCAAAAATAATACCATCAACATCTCTTTCATCAATTTTTGAGGTAACATCCCCGCTCTTTATCTCTACATATTTCTCCAAACCTGCTTCTTTGATATTTTTTTGCGCTATCTCAGCGAAATCCCTTCTTTTTTCATATGAGAACACCTTACCATCAGGTTGAACAAGTTGAGCTAGAACGATAGTCAATGCTCCAGAACCTGTGCCACCTTCAACGATCTTATCTCCGCTTTTCACATTACAATAAAAGGCTATCACTGCGCTGTCCTTAGGTGTTATGATCTGCGCTTTTCTCTTAATGGTATCGATCTTATCAACTATAGAGGGTTGAAGGATTGTATATTCTTTACCCATTATCTCTACTACTTCACCATATCCTTTTCCGATCAGATTACTTGTATCATACACCCCTATGCCCTTTATTTTCTTGATCTCTTCAACTCTAATTGAAAATTTCTTTCCTTTTTTATCTACGAGCACAACTAAATCATTTTTAGATA
Organism: Methanobacteriota archaeon; assembly: GCA_030606525.1. GTDB lineage: Archaea > Thermoplasmatota > Thermoplasmata > JAUWGG01 > JAUWGG01 > JAUWGG01. The sequence continues at coordinate 3,942 of JAUWGG010000116.1, forward strand.
TCATGATATTACCAAAGCTGTAACAAGCTTTTAGAATAAATCTTTTGCTTATAGAAAAATAAAAAAAGAAAAAGGGTTTAGAGGTTGGAGCCTTATGGCGTCCAAGTACTT
>JAUWGG010000003.1 GCA_030606525.1 Methanobacteriota archaeon
AAATTGCAGAGAAAAGCGATACAAGGCTTTTAGATGTAAGGGGAAATGTTGTCGTAGTTTGTAAAAAATAATGAACAGGATTAATAGGCTGTCGTCATGTCGATCAGACCTTTCTTTCTGGCAAAATAATCCCCTATCTTGAAGATGTTCAAAGCCAAAATGAAAAATAATATCGTTGATACAGTTAATATGGAAATCACAGAAGATGTTGGGATGAAGTTCGTTGCTTGGTCTATCGTGATGCCGAATATCGCTCTCCTAATTGCCTCCAACCAATAGGTTATTGGCAAATATAAAGAAAACGAACGGCACCAATTGGGCAGTACTGATATGGGGAATATAACTCCACAGAACAAGTAAAAAATGCCTGCTACTCCCTCATTTATACGACCGCCGTGTTTAGCAGTGAGCAGGCTTATACCCCCGAGAGCTATGCCAAGACCGACGATGCATAATATACCTAGGATAAATGAAATGAATAATAATGGGTAATCAATGGTCATCACGTTTATTGGTATGTTCAACACAAAAACGCCGAAAACAATTGTTATTATGACTGAAACAGTTGTAAGGAAGATCTTGGTCATACCTCTGCCCAAAAGATAGATGTAGATGTTTGCAGGAGAAATATAGACATATTTCAATGTTCTATAATGCTCTCTATCTTCATGCACAACCCAACTCACGCCGAAAAGCACTTGGGCTACATACATGTAAAAGGCATTTCCAATGTACATATGTGAGAAAAAGGTACCTTGGACTTGTCCCATGGTCACAACTATATACATCACCACGATGAGGAGGGTAGCAGCTATAGGTTTCACCAATGAATAAATAGCAAATAGAAAGGGATCTGTCCAATTGCTCTCCATTTGCCAACCAAGCCAACTTGAATTTTTTAGTATTTTCAAACCAGCTTTTATTGCCATTTGAGCGTCAACCTCCCCTCCCTCTTTCCTAAATTCTCCATGTATCGAAGACTGTATCTTGCAGCTATCAAAAGGATGATAGATAGAAATGCTAACGCGATCGTCTCAACGTTTGGTGAAAGAAAACCCCAACTTGCAGCTTTTGGCCACAGCAACTGCCTCATCGCATCCAATCCCAATGTAATTGGAATGAGAGATGCTCCCACTGCAACCCAATATCCAAGAGCTTTCACAGGGAAATACATACCAGATAATAGATATACGGGTTCCTGTAACAGACTCGACATGTGCCACGCTTCTCTACCGTAAAGCATGTACAAGGATGCGAAGAGCATACCCATGCCGTACAATGCAACCATCGTTAGAAAGAATATTGCTATTACGTGCAGTGGAGAAGAAAGAGTGAAAGTCACACCGAATATGATAATACCCAAAGCAAGGGTCGAAAGAGCTCTTACACTTGTAAAGAACATGCCGCCAATTGCCATACCCAACAAGATTGCCATTCTCGATATTGGTGCGATCATGTACAATTCCAGATTTCCAATCTCCTTTTCCCAATAGAATTGAGCTGCCATAAACCATAGCATATTTAACCAGAAGGCTGTCGTTGCTCCACCCAAAATAACAAAACCAATGAATGCTGGATCTGCGTTAAGTGCTTTGTAGATGTAAACATAAGCAGCAACACCTAACAATGGAAGAATCGTATCGAAGAAAACCCAACTCAGTTCCCTAGTTCCTCCTATTACCCTTGGATACGCTCTGCCGAAAACAGCTCTGATATTCATCATAAAGTATGATGGTCTCTTGAAATCCTCGAACATCATTTCAATCCTCTACCAACTAAGCTCACAAATACATCTTCTAGGGTGGGCTCAGTCTTTCTCAGTGAATATATTTTTGAAGAGTTCTTAACGATTTCCGACATTATATCAGATACAACTGCCTCATCCTCTATTATGAAATTGAGGGTTGTTGTTGTTCTCTCATTATCATGGGAGTAACTGAAGTTCTTTATCCCCTGCATTTGAGCAAAGCGCTTCGGTTGTGACATGTGACTCACTTCCAATCTGATGGTTGAATCCTTTCCCACCGTTCTCTTTAAATTATTTGGAGTGTCGCAGGCTAATATCTTTCCATAATCTATTATTGCTACCCTATCGCACAGTTCATCTGCTTCCATCATGTAATGGGTCGTAAGCAGCACGGTCTTATTGCTCTGCTCCCGCACCCAGCTTCTTATGAAACTTCTGATCTGTCTGCTTACATTAACATCCAAACCCAATGTTGGCTCATCGAGAAATATCGTAGTTGGATCTGTAACGAACCCTCTAACTAAATTCATTTTTTGCCTTTCACCTGTCGACAGCGTACGAACTTTAGCATTAGCTTTATCAGAAAGGTCCATGGTGACAAGCAGTTCATCTATACGCCGCTTTGCAATCTTGCTTGGTATCCCGTAAAATTGGGAGAACATCCATATATTTTCTCTAACGGTGAGCAAACCATAGCCTGATGTCTCTCCACCTGATACCATATTTATCTCCTTTCTTATCTTATGGGCTTCATTTTTCACGCTGTGTCCGTTGACCCACGCATCACCTGATGTGGGAAGAAGAAGCGTCGATAATATCTTGATCAGAGTGGTTTTACCTGCGCCATTTGGACCCAGCAACCCAAATAACTCCCCTTCATTAATCTTCAAATTGGCATGATCTAGAGCTTTTACTATTTCCTTCTTACCTTTTTTCGACTTTGTTTTGAAGAGTCTTGTCAGCTCTTGGGTCTCGATTGCGTATGCCATGATTCCCTCCAATATTATATCCATATCAAAAGTTATCTTGAATGCTTTACTTGAATACCACACCAAGCAAAAATTTTAAGGATAACTGCTATTCTTGAAAGCGTTTTCTATATCGCGTAACATACCCGGCGATCTTATTCCGAATTTTTGTGGTAGACGCATCTGTTAGTTCCTTAACCTTTGCTTTGTTATGCTCAAAATCTGAGGTGAACTCATCAGGGTATTTCTCAACTAGCTCAATAGCTATTCTTTTTATGTATGTCGGTCTGATATTGCCCATTTTAACCAGGTGCGAAATACCCTCTCTTATTTATAAATCTTCTCTTGCTCTCCAACCCAAAATTCTATATGTTTATAGTGCTATCGCCCCATGCAAGTTAAGGTAGGAATTCAATGTCAGGGATGCCTCTATTCTCAAAAAGGAATATATCTATTAGTAGAACTAATGAAATTAATAAAGCAATAAACGATATGAATGGTGTAGCTCATCCCGTAAAAAAAATCCCTACGGGTGTGGCTGATTTTGACAGCATCGTAAAGGGAGGTCTGCCAGCAGGTTCTGTGATGATCTTACTAGGAGATGTTGGCGCAGGACAGCATGAGTATGTTTACACCTCGGCAGCGAAACTCGCGATCGTAAAACAAAATCCCCAGTTAAGGGGGTTCTATATAGGGCAGGTTTGTGATGGAGCTGCGCTTCCTGAAAGGATTTGCTATGTTACTTTTTGCAGGTCAAGGAGTGATATTCTACAAGAGGTCTCAGCTTCCTTCAATTTTGAGTATTATGAAGCACTAAGGGACGATATCCTCTTCAAGGACTTCTCAAGTGATTATTTCAGACACAGCATAGTACCGCAATCCTGGACCGACCATGAGAGGGACAAACTCTTTACTCAGCCTGCTGAAAATCGCAGCTTATTGGAAGCGCTCATCGATTTTTTTGATGCGAACGCTCAAGACTCTATCATTATAATAGATTCACTTACAGATTTGATTATATCTAAGCTTATAGATATTAATGAGCTGGTAACAACCATTAAAGGTCTGCAGAGGGCATCGAAACGCTGGCAGGGATTGATATACCTTCTTTTAACCAAGGATGTAATGGATGCGAAAGAGCAGCAGATGTTGATTGACAGTGTTGACGGCGTTATTGTCTTTGAGTGGTCCAAGTATTTGAGGAGTTCTAAAAGGCAGAGATATATGTATATTGAGAAGTTCATGAGCGTCCTACCTCATCTTGATAGAGATAGGATAGCTAGATTTCCGATCATGGTCTCTGCTCATTCTGGCTTGGTCGTGGTGAACATAGAGAGGATAGCGTAGGTGATCATGTGGAGATGATTAGTACCGGGATTGATGGATTTGATGGTATGCTTGGTGGGGGATTCCCCAAGAATCATGCAGTTGTAGTTATGGGTCTGTTTGGCACTGGGAAAACATCCTTTGCTTTGCAGTTCACATGGAAGGGTTTAATCGATGGCGAGAAATGCATCTTCATCACTTTGGAGGAAGATGTTGATTCCATCATAAAAAGTGCAAAATCATTTGGTTGGGATTTAGGATCCTATATCGACCAAGAAAAGCTCGCATTGATCAAGTTAGAACCTGCGGATGCTAAGGCTACGATCACAAGATTGAAAAGCGAGTTGCCGTCCTTCATTAAATCATTTGGTGCAAAAAGGGTAGTTATCGATTCCATCTCGCTTCTAAATATGATGTTCGATAACGAGCGCGAGCGCCGGGACCATCTCTTCAATCTTTGCAGACAGATCAAGGAAACTGGTGCCAATATTTTATTTACAGCCGAGGTAAAAGATGATAACCCACAGTCCTCCCGAGATGGTTTGGTGGAATATGTCGCTGATGGCGTGATTCTATTGGAATTCAATAAGTTGGAATCCAACGAAGTGCAGCTGACCATAAGGGTCGTCAAGATGAGGAGGATGAAACATTCGAGACGCATTAAGCCCTATAGTATCACGGATGAAGGTTTGGTGGTACACTCGGAAGCTGATGTGTTTTAAAGGCAGATGCCATAGAGCAAAAATTTTATATATCCATAATAATATACCCTTGTTTGTCTGACATATCGTCAGACCGCATGTCAGAAGGGTAAGGAAGATGTGAAAGCTGTTTAATCAATGTTCGCACGCTCTGCAAATTCATTTTTCACATCCTTTCACGATCGAGGTGAGCTTATGTATTTGAAATTCATCGAGTTAGAGAACTTCAAGTCTTTTGGAAAGAGCACAAAAATACCGTTTTTAGAGGGGTATTCTTCAATAACAGGTCCAAATGGAAGTGGGAAGTCGAACATATCGGATGCTATTTTATTTGTATTAGGGCCAAAGAGCTCTAGAGCGATTCGGGCTGGTCGATTGCCAGATCTTATATTCAATGGGGGTAAAAATAAAAAGAAGGCGAAAAGTTGCAAGGTCTCTCTGATCTTCAATAATGCAGACAGGATCATTCCTATTGATGCTGATGAAGTTAAATTGACGAGAAAGGTAAAGCTCTCGCTCTCAAACAAAGATGCTTACAGCAGTTATTTTTATGTTAACGATAAGAAATCAACACTTTCCGAATTTGATTCCCTATTAGCTAATGCACAGATCTCTGCCGATGGGTACAATTTCGTACAGCAAGGGGATATTAACAAGATAGTCAGTATGAGCAACGTGGAGAGAAGGATGATCCTTGATGATATCGCCGGAATAACCCAATTTGACCGGGACATCGGTAAAGCGGAGAAGGAGAAGGAGGAAGTCGAGGACAACCTCAACAGGATAGGTATCATTTTGAATGAGATCACAAAACAACTCAAACAACTGGAAAAGGACAGGGTTGCTGCTTTAGAGTATAAAGAAATCAGGGATAGGCTAGAGCTTTCGAAGGCACAGATGACCTATAAAAAGAAGGAGCAGGTGGAAGAGGAAATAAACAGCATAAACAGACAGATCGCGAAGTATGAAGAGGAAAAAGAAGGGAGCAAAAGAAGAAGGGAGAAACTTGAGAAGAAGTTGGAAGAAGTTAAGGTTGAACTCTTCAAACTAGAGGATGAGATCGCAGAGAAGAGTGATGAAGAGAGCAAAGAGCTGAAGAAGAAGATCGATGATTTGAGGATCAAATTGGCTTTAGCACAAGATGGAGTTGAGACAGCTAAAGAAGATGTGAAACACTTAAAAAAGGAGAAAGTTGAGACAAAGAATGAAACAGCAGATATCAAAAGAGATTTAGATAAACTGTTGAAGGAGAAGCAGAATGTTGAAAGATCCTTGATAGAGAAAAGAAAGCAATTGCATCTGAATGAAAAGGAGATGAAGGAAGCGGAAGAAGAGACTGCAAAATCAGACATCCACATAATAAAATTGCAGAAGGATATCCTAAGAATAAAGAAGAAGATAGAGGGTAAAGAGGAAGAGCTAAAGAAATTCACTCTTGAAGAAGATAGATTGGAAGAGAAAATAGAGCGGCTGCATTTAGAGATCGCGGAAATGGAGGAAGGAAAAAAAGAGAGAGATTTTCAGATAAATGATGGGGATTGGCGTCTAAGAGAGTTAAAAAAAGAGGCGAAGAGCGCAGAGAAATCCATCAAAGATCTAGAAAGAAAAAGATTGACAAAAAAGGAGGAATGGGGGGAATTAATCCAGCAATCTAGGGAATTGGACAGTGCGGTTAAAGGACTAAATAAAGAATTCAATCAATTGAAAGCGGAAGAAGAGGCAATTCAATCGATTCGAAGAGGTTATAATCGAGCAGTTCAAGCAATCATGGAAGCCAGGGATTTGGGTAAGATAAGAGGAATTTGCGGTACGATAGCGGAGTTGGCTGATGTAGAAGAGAAATGTGAAATTGCGTTAAATGTTGCAGCCGGAAATAGAATGCAGGCGATCGTCGTAGAGAATGATGAATGCGCTTCTAATTCTATTAAATATTTGAAAGAGAAAAAGATCGGTAGGGCTACGTTCCTGCCCCTCAACAAGATGTTGGGCGGACGGCCAAGAGGAAAATCACTCATGGCCGTTAAAGATTCCATAGGCTTTGCCATCGATCTAGTGAAGTTCGACGAGAAGTATAGAAATGCATTTTGGTATGTATTTCGTGATACCATGGTTGTTGATAATCTTACCAATGCCAGGAAATTAATGGGCGGAGTGAGGATCGTAACCCTCGATGGAGAATTAATAGAAGCGAGTGGAGCGATGGTAGGAGGAATTTTGGAGAAGGGTCTTTTAAAATTCGGTGCTTCCGATAAAAGTGTGATTAAAGAAGTGAGGAAAAAATTGAGAAGTGCGAATGAGCAGGCGGAGAAAATAGATAAGAGGATCAGGGAACTAGAAATTGAGATAAGTAGAATAGGGGAGGAATTGAAGGAAGAAAAAGAAAGATACGAGGGTGCAAATATAAAGATCAACGCGATCCAAGCGCAGCACGGCACATTCAAATCCAACTTTGATAAACTGAAAGAGGGATATGCAAAGAAGCGAAGCGAACTAAAGAAAAAAGAAGAAGAGATTAAAGAAGTAAAGGAAAACGCTGCTGTACTCAAAAACGATATCGAAGGCTTAAAATCTGAAAAGGAGAAGATCAACAAGAAGATCATGGAGAGCACACCTGAAGAATTAGCGCAGAGATTGAAAGCGCTGCAAAAGCGCATCGCCCAGCTTACAAACGATGTTGCCACTTCAAATGCTTCCTTTGAAACGTTAACAGCGCAAATAAAAATGCATGAAGAACGACTAGAGGAGCATTCAGCGAAAGCTGTGAAGATAGATGATGAGCTGGTGATCCTGAATGAAAAAATTAAAAATGATGGAGAAAGCGGAAGAACTTTAGAAAATCAGCTGAGAGCCCTTCTTAAGGTCGAAGAATCCATGGGAAAGGAGATAAAAGATGTTAGGGAAAAGAGAGATCGAATGTATAAAGATAAAACTGAGCAGGAGAATGAGATCGACAAGCTGCTCCATAAAATGGAGACAACAGATGATTTTATTTTAGGATTAAATACAAAGTTCCAAGTAGTGGAGAAGGAACTCGACAATTTAACTGAAGAACTCGAGGGCAAAATCGAAGTAACAGGGAAAATACCCTCCCTTTCAGAGTTGAAGAAAACCATACAGGAATGTGAAGTGAGTATGGGTGCTCTCGGTGCAGTTAACATGCGCGCCTTGGAAAATTATGACGAGCAAATGAAAAGATGTGACGAGTTGAGGGGTGAGTTGGAGCGATTAAAAAACCAAAAGAAGAACTTGATCAAGTTGGTAAAAGAGCTTGACGATAAGAAAAAATGCGGTTTGTTGAGGGTATTCGAAGGAATAAACGACAATTTCAAAGAAGTGTATAAAGAATTATCTGACGGTGGTGAAGCTGAATTGATACTAGAAAATGAGGAAAAACCCTTTGAAGGTGGATTGATTATCAAGGCAAGACCGAAACATAGGAAAACCTTGAGATTGGAAGCTTTATCGGGCGGTGAAAAGAGTTTGGTTTCGATGGGGTTCATTTTCGGTATTCAACAATTCCAGCCGTCTCCATTTTACTTATTGGATGAGATAGACCAAAATTTAGATGCGATCAATGCTGAGAATGTTGCTCGCATGGTAAGAAGGAATTCAGCGAGTGCACAGTTCCTTCAGATCTCGCTCAGAAAGGTCACGCTTAAAGAAGCAGACCACATCCTTGGTGTAACGATGCAGAATAATGGTATCTCCAACGTTGTAATGGAAGTTAATTTGAATGACGTTAAAGAGCAAGAAGAAACATCTGCAGAAGATAAGGCAGTATACGAAAATGAGGTGAGAAGATGAGCAGAAAGAATTATGAAGCAGTATTGAACCACCTACTTTTCCATAAAGCATTGATAAGCGATGGAGATGAAAAGATAAATGAGTATATCGATATTGTAAAAAACATGGAAGAAGGTTCATTGGCCTCTGCGGAAGACCCAGTGGATAAATGCATAGTGATCGTGTTCGATCTGGTGTTAAAAAATAAATTTGATCCCTGGTCAATCGACCTAGTAGAGTTCTGCAAATTGTATCTAAAACGTATCAGGAAAGAAGATGACATCAACTTCATAATCGCTGGGCATATTGTCCATCTAGCCTGGTCAATTCTCAAATTGCAAAGTAAAGATGTCCTATTCAATGCTGATAGGGAGGAGGAGTATTATTTCCAGGATTGGGATGTGGATGAGATATATGAGAATCCAGAGGATATAGATTATGTTCATGAGGCCCTGCAACATCCAAAGCCAGCGATCCAGGAGATGATCAGGAGGGAGGAAAAAAGGCAGATAACACTTATGGAACTGGTCGATGCTTTTGATGATGCGAGAAAGGATGCTGAGCGGAGAAAAACGCTTAGTAAATTGAGGAGGTCACAGTACAGAGTTCCAAATTTCCGTGATAAGGTCCATAAGGAGAATCTGCAGCAGGACATTGCTCTAACTTGGCAGAGAATATGCAAACTCAACGATGACGTGATGCCTTTTCATTTCATACACAATGGGAATTCAAATGAAAGGATAGGAGCGTTTGTTTCCATATTGTATCTAGTTCAAATGAAAAAGATAAATATCTGGCAAAAGGGTTTTCCATTTGGAGAAATTCTCATAACAAATCTTGTTCCTAAAGACAAGAGAAAGGTTGAAAGTGAAATTTTAATTAATGAATTATTCGATGAAAGCTCAAATGAGATGTTGATTAAGGATCTAGCGGTGATTTGATTTGGATAACGTAGAGAAAATTGAAGCGCTGTTGTTCTCAGCAGGTAAACCTCTTTCGATCAAGGAGCTTGAAGAAGCGACTTCTATGGATAAAAAGACCGTAAGGAAAGAAATAAAAAAACTTGCGCGGCAATACAAAAAAAGGAAAACGGCAATAGAAGTTGCCAAGATTGGTCCGAACTATGTCATACAGTTGAAGGAAGAGTACATCAACATCGCCTCTGCTGTTATGAAGCCAAACATTCCAAAAGATATATTGAAGACAGCTGCGCTCATCGCTTACTATCAACCAATAAAACAAAGTAAACTGCAGAACATGATCGGAAGCAAAGCATATGCGCATATAAAAGAATTGAAAACTCAAGGACTCATCATAACAAAACCTAAAAAAAGGACGCTGGAGATCACAACAAGCAGCAAATTCCCAGAATACTTCGGTATAGATGCGCAAACAAAGGATGAGATCAAAAAAGTAATGGCTGAAAGGATAGGAATTGCGCCTGAGAAGAATGAGGGTTGAGCAGTATTAACCAACAGTTAGCATAACCTCAAAATTGCAAACACCCCATGCATGACATTTTGGACAGCCAACAGGCAATCCGATCTCTGCACCTCCAAGCACTTTATCTTTTACCCAGTCAGGACAATCACCAAGATACTTGGGTTCTTCACCATTAGATGCAGCGCAATAAGTGCGCTCATTGAACTGAAATATCAATTCATTTCCAGCATATCCACAGCTTTTACATTTATATTTCTTCATGCGATCTCTCTTTTAGTTTTATTCTTTTCTATTAAATTATGTTCTATACATAAAGTTTGACCATTATTTATATTATTAATCCTGCCTTTATCTTTTGATTTAATATGATCAACTACGAATTCAATTCCATCTTCTTTTCCCAGTGAACAGTTAGAAATAAGATTTTCTTTATCTACTTTCTGCATTATTATCAGATACTTGAAACCTCTTAGGTAAAAATTATACTTTCTCGCCCGATGGTGCCATACTGGTGTATTTGATGTTTGATTGTGCCTTGTTACACAGATAACATCAACAGGTTTAAAGCATCTCTCAAGTATAGAATATATCTTAAAACCGACAGGTGTAAATGTCTTCTTTTTTGCTTGATCTCCAATAACCCATGCCATATATTTCCATGGTTTTAAAATTCTGTTGATTTCTCTTGCTACCTTTTCCAATTCCTCAAAAAATTGTGGATATTCACAAGAAATATTACCAATATTATCTTGATGGTTATTGTATTTTATATTGTCCGAATAGGGAGAATCAATAAAAACGAAATCTGCAATTTCATCATCAAGTGGTAAATTTCTGGCATCTGCCTGTTTTATATCTGCTCTGTAAGGAACTATATCAAAACCCAAAACCTTTCGATTTTCTTCTTTACAGACATCAATAGTTGTCCCACTACCACACATTGGATCGATTACAAGATCCCCTTCTTTTGTATATCGTTGGATTAGATTCCAGGTAACAAACGCTGGTGTTACTCCAGGATACTTGTTATCTCCATGTGGTTTACCTCCATAGTTTTGAGTGGGGAAATCCCATAATGTTGTTGTTTCAAATATAGGTTGGTTATTTCCCATTGTTCAACAACTCTTTCAAATCCTCAATAAAATGCTCAAACAATTTGACCTTTCTGCTTTCTTCAATCTTCTCTTCAGTTAAAACATAACTTCCATCCAAGTCTACTTCTACGATTGCTCTACCCTTTTTATGAGGTTTCCTATATGTTAATGTTCCATCTTCATCAGGTGTGATGAAATAGACTCTAATATGCTCTGTTGTTTCATCTTGTAAAAGTTTAAGTTTCCAATACCCAGTTTGAGCTATTCGCTCTCTCAGAGTAACTTTACTTGAAATAGTAGCTAAGACCTTACAGCTTTTAGGCTCGTAGATAATAATATCAACATCTGGCAAATGCAATCCAAATTCCCCATAGTCAATGGCTAAATTCCTTTTAACCTGACTCAATTCTATTGGTAATTTGGTGGTTCTCTCCAATTTATTTCCATTAATAACCTTCAGACCAAGTGCTTCAACTTCCTCAGTTATGATATACTGTACCAATTTTTCCAAATTTTTCCCTTTAAATGCACGCCAACTTTGTTCATGATCTCCACTTGGCGTTGGATGTTTTAACCAATCCTGTTTGTGAATTTCCTTTGCTTCGTTTAGCAATTCCGAAATATGTTTGTACGCATCCGATCCTAATTCTTCTTGCTTTTTAAGATATAGTTTTTTCAAATCTTCAAAGTTCATATTTATCTCTCCTTTAAACCGATTACGATATACTCAACTGGGTATGCTTCTGAATTCGCATCATGATTATTAGCAAACCTACCAGTCTTTTCATCTCTCTTCTGTGGGAGTATCTTTAATGGAATTTCTCTCTTTATAATTCTATCAAGTTTAAAACCAGAATGTTTTAAGCTCTCAGCAAAAACCTCAGCATTCAATATATCCACTCCCTTTAATCTTGTATTACCAATAACATAGCAACATCTACCACCAGATTTTAGGATTCTGAAACTTTCATCAAATACTTCTTCCATATCGATAAAAAATGCTTTAATTTCTTTTGCCATTTTTTGACTTTTCTTAGACATTTTATTAACTATATCTTGAGCGAGTTTACTCTGTAGTTTTTTATTATCATATTTTTTATGAGATGTTCCAATGAACTCCTTCTTATATTCTGTCAAATCCTCAGCTAAATCGAGCCAAATAGTGGATAGTTGATGTAGATCCGCATATTCATAACTCGTAACATATGGACTTGAACTTACGATTAAATCTATACTATTGTCTGGAATGAGTTGTTTTCTGGCATCACCCGTTTTAATATTTAAATAATCATTAAGATTTTCTCGAACTTTTGCAAAAACAACCTCATAAAAAGCATTGTTCCCCCTCTGCATTTTCTTTAAATGCTTTCTCAGGGCTTCATAAGGTTTTATAGGCTTCTTTTTTAAATCTCTTGTTGGTTTTGTGCTTCCTTGAAGCCATATAGAGCAATTTTTTAGAATATGGCTAAAAGCAACCAATAAAAAATCTCTTATGATTTCATCTTCTTCCTCGTAAATAATTCGTAATATTTTGCCAAGTTCTGTTTTATTTTCTTCAGTAAACCAATAATCAATCCTATCAATATGTCTTTCTGGAATTAAAGGTTCGATATTTTTACTAAATAACGTCGCCTGAGTATCTCCTACACATTTTATTTTAGATAGGAATTGCTTTATCTTTTTATCAAGATAATCTGGCTCTATTGGTGTAGATTTTACTTTGGTTATTAGATAAGCTATTTTATTAATATCCGTTCCACTTGCTTTAAACCCTCTTGATATCGCAGTAACAAATGTTGTTCCGCAGCCAAAAAAAGGATCGTTTATATGAGCATCCTCATTAGATATATACTCGTCAATCAGTCTTTCGACCAATTGTGGAATGAATTTGGCAGGATAGCGATGATAATTATGAGTCCATTTACCAGTATCTGAGGGTTTATATCCTATAAAAGACCAATCATTATCGATTTCTTTTGCATTAAATAATTTGATGATCTCCTCGTGTGATACTTCTTGTTGTTGCAACCTACTCATATTATCCTCCATCTTGTTAAATCGCTAAATAGCAGCATAAATTATCACTCACAGCTTTCACAGCTATCACATTCTATTCTCAATGGTTATCTCACTTATAAATCTTAAGGGGAGAGGTGGGTGAAAGTAATAGTAAATAGGGGATTCTATCGTTACATTTTTAGATAAATTGTTCGTTATTGTCGTTTACGTGCGATTTCATATAACATTAGCGTATAAAAGCTTACAACCATAGGGTGCAATGTCCCAAAGCGTATGTTCCATATTGCATTTAAGATTCATTTTGTTTAAGAAATTCCGGAGGCTATCGTTGACTTACTTCCCTACCTCTTTTGAACCGAAAGTCGCACTTTTCATTGCCTTCAGCAATCGTCATTGTCCGAACTAATCCAGTACCGAATGCTTTGCTCTGAGGGAAATCGAGTACACAGAGAAATGGCGTAAGTTCGTCCGCATCTTGAGTGTGAAGGAATTTGCATATCCCGCATTCCGTGAAATCGATGCCGTAATCAAACTTCTTGCCATCACCCTCGATGAATGTAAATACCCAGTCTCCAGAGTACTGACGCTTTTGCGATTCTGCTGCTTTTTTTCTAAATCGCTTCACAAAATATTTGACGAAGGTCAACCTCCCAAAAAGGCGAAGTAATAACTTGGGGCATGCATCAAGCTGTGCCTCGATCACCCCATAGATGATCTTTCCGGTTTCCTCAACAGTTTTACCATGTTCTTTCAAAACTCTGTATAGCGCTAAAGCCTGTGCAGACCCGATGAGGTTTTTTGTAAAAAAACTATTCTTATCACCGATATAAGGCAGCTCCGGGATGAGATTTTCGTATTCCTGACGAGTTTCTTCTGCAATGGTATTGGCAAGGTCACTGCCAAAGTGGTATACAAAGACCTTTCTTGCACGTTTCGTTATTTTGTTAAAATCCTTCAAGAGCTTTGATTTTCGAGATATATAGTAATTGTTGATCATTTGCTGGTTGAGCGCATCAGTTTCAACCATGAACATCACACTCTAATCTGAACCGCATCTGCTGAATATCATCACCAAATTCCCCGGTTAAATATTTCCCCTGATCCCTTCAAGAGTGTTTTTTGCATCGGGCGCTTCCTTATGGAATTTGCTTAGTTTCTCACAGGCATAATCAGCACAATAAGCGCAATTTTTAACCACTTTTTCCTGACCGCATTTCCTTATCTCACAAATTCTGCAGTAGCCAACAAGTCGTCCGCTTTCTGACAGACATCCATCACAGTTAATGTCTTTTAGCTCAATTTTTGCGTTGAACTGTTTGGACCACATCTCAGCGACTTTCTTCCTTTCATCGTCATCATCTTTTTGGGTTGCCAAGAATGCAGGGCATTCAGTACAAGTTATTCCACAAAATGCAATCATTTTATCCATAATTCATACCTCCTTCCATGTTTATTTGGTATCTATATTTAAACATTGTTGTAGTGAGGTCTCGATATGTAGCAAAAATGTTGTTAGACGCAGTCGTTGCTTTCAAAAATCTTCATCGTTCCAATCGACAGGAGTTATCTTCTTTCGTTTCCAATCCTCCCTCAGAATGCCGTATCCAATAGAATCAAGGTATATGCCTTCCTTGGTGGGCCATGCTTTTCTATAATGCGCTTCTTTGATATATCCACACTGGTGAAATAATTTTCTCATTGCGATATTGTCCTGCCGTGTTTGTCCTTCTATCCGTATCTTTTCTGGCATTGATGTGAAAATATAATCTGTTAGCCACAGCAAGGCTTTTTTACCAATACCCTTTCCACGGTAGGGACTTTGAATTCTAAGATCGAATATAGGTGTAGGATCGAATAACTCAGATAATCGGATCATACCAACTCTCTCCTTATCATTCAAGATTACAAAAAAAGTTCTGTTCCCTTCTCCTGTGAACATGCCATTAGCGAACCATTCCTGCACCTTTTCTCGAGTAGGTGTTGGGTAGCAGTGATATGGCCAGGTGTCTGACGAAAGCCAATCAATCAGCAATTCTTCATCTGTCGCCAAAACAGGTTGAAATGTAAGGTTCACAGCTTCACCCCCCCATTCATGACGATTATACCTAACTTCAGTATATCTTCAATGCTCATATTCCCACAACTTGTAAGCATATATGCGTTGTATATATATTCATTTTGAACGAAATATTAACATCTACAAATAGCAATCTTTATTATGCTGCAAAACCCTCAAGTTGCGATCATGAGATTAGAAATAGATGGTTGGGATTCCCATATCACATTCTCTGCCTGTCACTTCATACCTGGACATGAGAAGTGCGATAGATTACATGGGCACATATATTCCATAAGCGCTCAGATCTGGGGTGAACAAAAAGAGGATGGAATGATATTTGATTTCATGGTTTTAAAAAGGACTTTGCGCAGTATTGCCGATGAACTGGATCATCGAGTCTTGCTGCCTGGGAACAGCAAACGAGTTAAGATAGATGTTAATAAGAATGTAGAAGTGCAGTTCGATCGTAAGAAATATTCATTTCCGGTTGAAGATGTTGCGATCTTGGATATCGAAGTTGCATCAGCTGAGGAATTGGCAAAATTTGTGCTTGAAAGATTATTTACCAAAATAAAACTCCCAAAGAACATAGAGAGGGTTGAAATAGGTGTCGATGAAGGACGTGGACAAAAGGCTTGGGCGCAAAAGATTTTATAGATCAGCATCGATCTTAAATTTGGGTGTTGGCATGAGAAGGGCTGTTGTACTGTTATCTGGTGGTCTTGATTCTACTACAACTCTAGCCATAGCTGAACATGAAAAATATGAGATATATGCCCTCACTTTTGATTATGGACAGAAGCATAAAAAGGAAATAGACAGCGCTAAAAAGATCGCTCGATATTATAATGTGAAAGCGCATAAGATATTAAAGATCGATTTATCCTGGGCTGAATCAGCTCTAACTGATGAAAGAATCGATGTACCCGATGGGAATTTGGATGATATGGGAGAGAATATACCAAGAACCTACGTGCCTGCGCGAAATACCATATTGCTTTCTTTTGCCCTTGCTTGGTCTGAAGTCATAAAGGCAGATGCGATCTTCATCGGAGCTAACATTGTGGATTACAGCGGTTATCCTGACTGCAGACCAAAATTTCTTAAGGAGTTCCAAAAAATAGCAGAGCTTGGAACGAAGAGGGGAGCGGAAGGAAAAACAGTAGAAATAAAATTTCCGCTTATAGACATGAGCAAAGCTAAGATCATAAAGAAAGGTATGGAATTGGGTGTACCGTATCATTTAACATGGAGTTGTTATAAAGGCGCAGAAAAGGCATGTGCAAAATGCGATTCATGCTTATTACGATTAAGGGGATTCAAGGAAGCTGGTTACCAAGACCCGATTGAATATATGGAGAGATGAAAATGGTGCTGAAGGTCTCAGAGATATTCTATTCGATTCAAGGAGAGGGCATACAGATAGGGATCCCAACGATATTTATTAGGTTGGCTGGTTGCAATCTAAGATGTAAATGGTGTGACACGAAATGGGTCTTTAAAGCGGGAAAAGAAATGTTGATCGACAAGATAATGGATGAGATAAAGAAATATTCAACGAAATATGTCTGTGTTACTGGTGGAGAGCCGCTGCTTCAGAAGGATGTGTTTGAATTGATAAAAATGCTGTTAGATGAGGATTATTCCATCTGTATTGAGACGAATGGATCTATCTCCATAGAAGAGCTTCCTTGCTCGGAAAGGCTCCTTATCAGCATGGATATTAAGTGTCCGTCATCTGGCATGCAGGATAGAATGAACTTCTCAAATATTGAATTATTGAATACAGGAGATCAACTTAAATTCGTTATTGAAGACAATAGGGATTATGAGTATGCAAAAGAAATTATAGCTAAATACTTACCGATCTGCTCGATCATAATGACGCCCGTCGGTGGCAAAAACATGAATTTCATTGCAGAAAAAGTGCTTGAAGATGGTATGCATGTCCGAGTATTACCTCAACTTCACAAGCTCATATGGGGCGATAAAAAAGGTGTTTAAACACCGACCCACACATTCCCAACGATCTTTTTGACAGCGGAAATCGCAGCCAAAGCCGCCAAATAACTCGTTTTTGGATTTTCAGGAAAGGGAAGGTTTCTTGCTTTGCATTCTATCTCGCCAAACTTTCCCTTCACAATTATTCGGTGCGTATTCCTAGTTGCATTGGGATCCACAACGATCTTCACCCTTGTCTTTTCGAAGCCTATGCCAGCAAGGCTTATGGTGGCTGCAACATTTATGTTCTTAGGAAAATGTTTAACTGCATCCTTTGCTGGACCATTGAATACGATCTGCGGTCTTTTAAATGAATTGACATCTATTTTCCGTTTAGTTAGATACTTTATATCTTGAAATGCATCAGGTGGTTTATAGGAAATGAGCAGTACCTCTTCGATCTCAGCTTGGACTGCAGACCCTATTCCATCAATGCCACATAATGCCCCAGCTGGTATGTATATTCTGCATTTATTCTGCTTCGCGAGGATCTTACATTTCCCTCTAAAATCATCATTCACAAATGCACCGACGCTCATCACCAATATGTCTTTCCCATTCTCTAAGGCCAATGGGGTGTATTTCTTTGCAGCTTCTTGTGACGCAGCTTCGATCACTAGTTCTATGTTATTCACTATATCCTCAAAATTTTCAAAATAAACTACCTTCTTGCATTTATCAGTAAGAGAAATCACACGTTCTTTGCTGTTGTCTGCGATATACATTGTCTGGATCTCATCCATCTCTTCCATTGCCTTTGCAAGGGTTGAACCTATTGATCCGCAGCCAATTATACATACCTTCATTCCTTTACCTTGAAATGTGAGATAAACGATATTTAATATAAAGATAGCGGAAAAAGGTTTTATTATGATGAAGGGTATAAACGAAAATATGAAAAAGTACGAATTCATTGAACATACCGCTGATATAGGTGTAAGAGCTTATGGGAAAAACCTTAGCGAAGCATTTGAAAATGTTGCTGTCGGGATGTTTGATATCATCTCCGATACTTCCAAAATAGATAGAACAGGTGAATACAGGATTGATCTAGAGGCGGATAACATTGAGCAGTTGTTAGTAGATTGGCTCTCTGAACTCTTGTACATACATGAAACAAAAAATGTGCTTTTAAGTGGTTTTAATATTGAATTGAATAAAAATAAACTGAGAGCAAGGGTTTATGGTGAGGAGTTGGATAAAAAGAAGCACCCAATAAAGAATGAGATAAAGGCTGTAACATATCATATCCTGGAGGTCAATGAAAAAGAAGGATATGTGCAGGTTCTTTTTGATATATGAGGTGGTTTGAATGATAAAAGCAGTTACATTTGATCTATGGCATACGCTTTTAACAGAATCTAGTGAAAATTATTCTGAAAAGTTGAATGATTATAGAATGACGCGTGTTCACGATGTTCTAAAAAATTCTGGGCATAATATATCTTATGAAGACGTGAAAATGGCTTATGAGGAAAGTGGAATGGAACTTAAGGAATTGTGGAAAAGTGAAATGGATGTTAGTATACCAGATCAACTTAAAATTTTAACTTCTCATTTAAACAGGTACTCAAAAAACATTGATGAAAAGTTTTTAAAATCTCTGGAAAAGCCTTATGTTGAAGCCGTTCTTCGTTTTGAACCGTCCCTGATCGAAGGTGCGAAGGAAACGATCGAGTCTTTAAAAACAAATTGTTTGATCGGTCTGATCAGCAATACTGGCAGAACACCAGGAAAGATTCTTAGGAAGATACTAGAGAAGTATGGATTAGCTAAACATTTCGATGTGCTTACATTCTCAGGTGAAGTTGGCATTCGGAAACCACACAGGAAAATCTTCGAAGATACTTTAGTTAACATCGGAATAAAACCGCAAGAATCTGTACATATAGGAGATGATTTTAATGCAGACATAATCGGTGCGAAGAACGCTGGCATGAAAGCAATTCTCTATAATAAGTATAATGACTGCGATGCTCTAAATTCATACGGCGATTCACATATCAAACCGGATGCTGTTATCGATGAATTGACCGATGTGATAAATTTAGTGAAAAGGATGTGAAGAGATGATAGAAGGAAAGAAAGTAAATATAAGAGCTTTAGAAAAAGATGATATTAAAAAGGCAATAAAATGGATCAATGATCCAGAAGTAATCAAACACCTCTCAATGGTTTTTCCAATTTCTATGGCGGAAGAAGAAAAATGGTTTGATGATTATTTGAAAAGAAAGGATGATAAGATCTTCGCCATCGATACAAAGGATGGAAAATACATCGGAAACATTGGTCTCCACAAGATGGATTGGATGAATAGAAAGGTGATGTTGGGAATTATGATTGGAGAGAAAGAATATTGGAACAAGGGTTACGGCACGGATGCCGTAAAAACAACTGTTAAATTCGCTTTTGAAGAATTGAACATGCACAAAGTCTATCTCGGTGTAATGGGTTTTAATGAAAGAGCAATAAAAACCTATGAAAAATGTGGTTTTGTAAAAGAAGGGATTAGCAGAGATGATTTCTATAAAAATGGGAAGTATCATGATATGGTATGGATGAGCATATTGAATGAGAAAAATTGAAAAGCTCTCAATCAACCTTGAAGATTCAACTCCAAATCTCTATAAATTTTTTAAATGACCTGTCATAAGTTCTTTCCACCTCTGGCGGAAAAGCGCATGCAGGTAATTCATTCATCTTTAAGTGGTAGGCTATACACTCACAGCACATTCCCTTCTTGCTGCAGGGCTCATATGTACAAGGACACTTCTTTTCATTAATTTCTTGTTTACACTCCATCTTATCACCGTATTACCTCCCTAATCAGTTATAGTCTAAAAAATTAACGATTTTTAAAGCAAAAAATTAAGATAGTTAAACTGAATACGGTATAGAAATGAGCAAAGCGTTTGTCTTAGTAGTTGTAGCACCGACAGAAACAATTAATGTATATAAAAAATTGTTAAAGGTCGATGAAGTTGAAAGAATCTACCCAACATTAGGTACAGCTGATTTTCTCTTGTTTTTAGAGGGAAAAAGTCATGACCAAATAGCAAAAACAGTTAGGGATAATGTGAGGGTGATCGATGGTGTAAAGACGACTGTTACTCTTGTAGAAGATGAATCGTTAAAAGCTCTGGTAGAGATCATCGATCCTGATAAATAACTTTTTAGATAATATTTTTGAAATAACCTTTTAAGAGGAGAAGATATTTACATATTCATGCCAAAGGGAAAAGAGAAAGAGAATAAAGAAGAAGATTTAAAAAAGGAGATTAGGGATTTATCAGATAAGATAAGATCGCTAGAAGGATCTTTGGCTGAGGTTTCAAAACCATATAAAGAGGTTATTGCCCAAGTAGATAGATTGTTAACTTTATCTGCAAATTATTTTAGGATCATTGAGTTGTATCAACGCTACGGTGTTATATCACCAGAGATCCTGGTTCCCCAAATCAAAGACCCCATTTCCAAGGAAATTATAAACATATTATTTGAAAAGAACGAACAGAACATATCAGAAATAACTAGAAAATTAAAAGAAAGAAGAGGGAAAGCATCGAGAAGGATCGTGCGTGAGAAATTACAGGCATTGGAAGAAAAGGGAATAGTAGTTAGAGCTCGACCATCCAAGCATAAGGTCTATAAAATTTCAACTGATTTGATCAAAAAGTGGTCAGAAGTGCTCGGTTTGGTTAAATAAGATGATCAACCTATTAAGAGCTGAGGTGATCAAAAATGGAAGAACATGAAAAAAGACATGGAAAACACATGGATGCAAAAGAGATAAAGGAGATTCTAACGATGGTCTCAGACAAAATACCAAAACTTCTCACCAGCTTAACAGATGTTCTATATGGTGCTGAGCAGGCTGGTAAGTACGGAAAGGCTGTTGCAGGTTTTTTTAAAGAGCTTAAGGACAGCGGAATGACAGACGAACAGGCCTTTGAACTTACGAAGCAGTACATGTCCAGTTTGAATCTAAGCGGAATGATAGATAAAGCAATGAGTGGGAAAAAAGTAATCATTCACAAAGATGAGGAATAGGACATTGGGAAGGAGATTGAAGAACTTGTCAAAGAGAAGATCAAAAGAAAGTTCGAGGATGAATGATTTCCTCCCCCTCTTGATCCATCTGCCGCCATTGACTCTAAAACTCGGGATTGCTTTTCTGCGTTTCAAGAGAAAAGTGAGGAAAGCGAGTAAAATATTTAAAAAAGAATTAAAGGAGAGTGGATTGGCAAAATATCATGCGAAAGAATTAGCTTTGGAGTTTGAGGAATTCGCCAGCGTACGCAAATTCTTGAATGTTAGGAGTCTTATCAGTAACCTTTCAAAATGATCGTAGATCCAATCGAGGTAGTTTAATTGATAACAATGCGATAAGGCAATATTTTAAGATATGAAACACATTATGCTTTGCATGAAAGAATTACTTCACAAGATCGCGGATCGCGTGGAAATCGTTGTAAAGAAGGGTTGGTGTTCTGATAGAGGTAAAAAGGTGCGCATGGGTGCTGACGGGACGCCTACTTCATATATAGATGAAATAGCGGAAAATGCAATTATTGAAATGATCAAAGAGGAAAACATTGACATCAATATTTTGAGTGAGGAATGCGGTTTTATCGACAATCGTGCTGAAAGAACATTGGTCGTTGATCCTATAGACGGCACGCATAACGCTGTCCGCAACATCCCATTCTATTCTGTTTCGCTTGCTGTTGGTGCGGATAAAATATCTAATGTGAAATATGCGCTTGTTAGAAACCTAGCAAGCGGTGATACATTCTATGCTGAAAAAGATAATGGAGCCTTTTTGAATACTCACCTCATCCATACAAGGGAATTTGACATGCACAGATCATTATTTTCTATTTACATGGGCAGCATTGCCTCCCCAAAATCTTTTGAGATCGCAAAAAAACCACGCAGGGTTCGCTCTTTAGGTGCTGCATCATTGGATATGTGCTCTGTTGCTGGTGGAAGTTCTGATCTTTATTACATAAACGTATTAAAAAATGTAAAAGATTCAAGATTGAGGGTAGTAGATATAGCTGCAAGCACGCTGATTGTACGAGAGGCAGGAGGTGAAGTGTTCGACCTGAACGAAGAACTATTAGATCTAGAATTTAATTTACGCAATAGAAGTAACATTATTGTTGTGGGCGATAAAAAGGTACTCGAGGTGATAAGATGAGATTTGGAATTACTTCTAACCTTAAAATCATAGGGAAAAAAGAAATAGCAAAAAAAATAATTAATTTTCTTGACAACGATTTTGAAGTGTTGATAGAGAATGTTCTAGCAAAGGAATTGGGGATGAGGGGAGTGAGTTTAGAGGAGATGGATGTTGATATCCTAATAACGATAGGAGGAGATGGTACGATATTGAGATCTCTGCAGCATTCAAAAGGAAAGATATTGGGAATTAATGCAGGTGTATTGGGTTTTTTAACTGAGGCAAATTCAAAGGATGCAATTGCAAGCCTGAAAAGAATAATAAAGAATAATTATACTATAGAGAAAAGGATAAAATTAAAGACTATGCTTAATGATGAGCGGTTGTATGATTGCACCAATGAGGCGGTGATACACACTGCTCAAATTGCAAAAATGCGTCATTTTGAGGTGCTGATAGATGGGCGTGTAGCTGAAGATATCAGGGCTGATGGGGTGATCGTCGCAACACCAACTGGCTCAACATGTTATGCATTAAGTGTGGGAGCGCCAATAATAGATCCAAGGGTTCATGCCTTTGTTGTGGTACCCATCGCTCCTTTTAAATTATCAGCAAGACCGATCGTCGTTCCAGCTCAAAGCGAGATAACCATAAAACTCAAAAAGCCAAGAAAATGCATCTTGGTCTTGGATGGGCAGCACGATATAGAGATGTCTGGTGACGATGTAATAAATTTCACTATCTCGGAATTTCCAGCAGAGTTCATAAGATTCGATAAAGATTTCTATGCTCGCATAAAAGAAAAGCTGATAGTATGAATCGACACCGATTCAAAAGCAGGATACGGGGTATCAAGAAAAAAACATTGGTAATGATCCTTGAAGCATCGAAAGAGAACCATCCAAAGGAATTCTCCGCTGTACTGAGAGCAAAAGACGGGATTATAACTGAGATAATGCTTTTACCTGGTACGATTTCCGGTAACAGACATGCGATCATGCAGCTGCACATGCTCCCCGTCGATTTTAGTGTTGTTGGCACCATACATTCTCATCCATCCCCCAATTTCAATTGGTCTCGTCAAGATCTACATTTTTTCCAAAAATTTGGTGGTATTCACATCATCACCTGCTACCCATATGATGAAGGATCATGGCGCGCTTATGATCTTTATGGAAATGTGGTTGAACTTGAGGTTGTTCATTGAATCACCTCTTTATAAACATCTTCAATTTGCTTAGCGATTTGGCTCATTTTGAAGCGTTCCTCTGTTTTCTTTCTTCCTTTAATTCCCATTTGTTTTCTTAAAGATTCATCATCGATCAGCATTTGAATCTTCTTTGCTATATCCATTGGATTCATTGGCTCAGCGAGTAATCCCTCTTGACCCTGAGTGATCAATTCCCTTACTCCAGGAATGTCAGATATTATTACCGGCTTAGCGGATGCCATCGCCTCTAAAGCCACGATCCCAAAGGCCTCCGGTCTCGCCACAGATGGCAAAATGAATATATCGCAAGCAGCGTAGTAATTTGGCAATTGATCAAATGGTACATTTCCAACAAAAATTACCTTCTCCTCGACTTTCAATTCCTTAGCCCTTCTTTTATAAAAATCCTCAAAATCCCCCTTTCCTACAATAACATACTTCACTTCACCTTCAAGATATTTAGCTGATTCTATCAGATATTCAACTCCTTTGTGTCGAACCAATCGTCCCACAAATAGAATCATCTTCTCATTACCTAGATTTAATTTTTCTCTGATTTTTTGTCCGTTTACTCTGGGGTTGAATGTAACAGTATCGACAGCATTTGGAATTACGATAGGATCGTATCTCCAAATTGATCTGGATGTATCTGCATAGCTCCTT
>JAUWGG010000166.1 GCA_030606525.1 Methanobacteriota archaeon
ATAAAGATATCGAATTTAGTTGATGTCGTTACGGATAAGGGAGCAATATCATTAAGTTCATCACCTCCATCGGAAGGCGATGTTGATATCGCATACGTTAACTCTATACCAGAAGAGATAAGAATAGATGGTGCTTTCGCAGATTGGGAAGCGGTGCAATCCAATGAGGATGCTGATGATGATTCCAATTCAAATCAAAATATCGATATCAGAGATTACAGGGTTACTAACAACACCCTCATCTCCTTTTATCTAATGGTGGACGGGGAGATGATGGGCGGTGCGAAGGTACCGTTCATGAACACTGCGAAGGGTGGAGTTGTCGTAGAAATAGATAGTGATAGGGACACAGTACCAGATATTTATGATGTTCAGTATCAATACGATTTCAATAATGATGGTACACCAGATGTAGACACCGATCATGATGTTGATGAAGACGGTATCCAAGATTATCCATATGGAGATGATCACTGGTTGAACACAACCATACCTGGAGATGAAGATTTCCCGCCGCAATATGCCAATAAGAATGTAAGTGTATATATCGGACCGACGCCAGAGGCACCTGTAGTGAAGGGAAACGATGTTGTCAGAATATATATCGATGGAGATAACACATCTACAACCGGCTGTCTAATAGGCTCTATCGGTGCCGATCATCTTGTACAGATCGAGGGCAAATATGGAGTGATAAGCAACAAGAGCCTATATCGCTATAATGCCAGTACTGCGCAGTGGACATGGATAAAAAGTATTGATGCAGCATGTGATTCAACACAATTAGAGGCGCAGATAGATGCAATGGATATAACCGGTGAATTCAGAATATACTTCGAGACAACAGATTGGAAGGGGAATGAGGATTACTCCGATGAACCAACTACTTCAAGAGCGATTACCAGATATCATCTTGACAATGGAATGATCGCTGTTTCTGGCAACAATAACAAGATTAACACAACTATTACTTCATACACAGGAGAATACAAGTATGCTTGCCTTACCAATGGACTTAAAACATTTTTTAAGGAATTCAGTGGTTTGAACGGAGGGATAAAAGTTGAGAAAGACGAACTTTACTTCGCCTGGCAGCCAAGGCATATAGGATATGAGCATGTCGATCAATCATTAGATATCATAGCTGATGCAATCAATGCATCAGGAATTGTAAATGAAAACAAGATCTCTTATTCTTCATTCCCAGATATTATTGATGAGTATATCGTATTAAAAAATAAATTGAAGCATAACCTCATTTTAAACTCACTGCCAGATACCCCATCAAACAACTCTCAGAAATCAACTTTCAACTTTGGCGGCTATATAGAATACCCAAATAACGCATCTCTAATCGGTGATGGTGAAGAACAAATAGCAAATTTCACAACATCATCAACCATTAAAATTAAAGATGATAAGGGGAACGTAATCTATTTACTAGCGCCGTATGCATACGAGCAAAACAACCCAATGAATAAGACAATGTGTCAATATGAAATTAAGAGACTCGATAATCAACTTTGGCTCCACATCAAGACACCTTACTCTTGGCTCTCCTCACCAGAGAGAGAGTATCCTGTAATTGTCGATCCAACAGCTACAATAGACACTTCAACGGTCTCAGACCCAACACGATATTCTAATCAAAGAAAGATCTTTTACAACGGATCATATTATTGGTGTTTCTATTACGATGGCAGTAATACAGTTTATGAATACTCAGATGATGGTACAACGTGGGGTAATACAGCAAACCAGGCATTCTTCTTAAGCAATGTGAACCAAGCTTCTATTTGGTATGATTCCTCAAACAATGTAGTTTATGCAGTTGGTGATAGGGGTGCGCTTTATGCGTCCGATGATGTTTACGTTAGAAAGGGAACGGTCAGTGAAACGAGTATAGAATGGGGTACTCAGTCCACTGCTGATATAGGTAATAAAAATGTTGGAAACAAAGTTGCTTTCATTAGTCAAGACAGCAGTGGTTATCTCTGGATTGTATCAAGTCAAAAAGAGGCTAGTCCCTCATCTTTTAACTGTGCAGCAGTGAGATCAACTAATACCGATGATGTTTCCAGTTGGGGAACATACACAAATTTAATGAATGTTAATATTGCAGATCACTCTATATACCCAATAATCCTTCCTCTTTCCGGTGGTGATATGTATGCGATATGGTACAATGGAACTGGCGGTAAGATAGAAGGAAAAAAATATGCAAGCGGTTCTTGGAGCGGAACAGTCGATTCTATTGCAACAACCTCAACACTGGTATCTACAAAAACACCTTCTGCTGTTGTAGATAGTTCGTATAATATTCACCTAATATATAGTGATTCTAATGGAGATATCAATTATACGAAATACACTACTTCATGGAGCGCTGCAACGGAACTTGATGGCAATGATGACAATCTCTACCCAACAATTTCGTTAGATACAAGCAATAATGATCTATATGCTTTCTGGATCAACAGCAGTAACCAAATTCATTGTAAAAAGTGGGGTGGAAGCTCTTGGACAGCTATTACGCTCGACACCGATACAACATCGAAGAATTATATAACATCCATTTATAATTACTCATCAGCTAGCCAGATATGTTGGGAATGGGGGGAAGGTACATCAACACCCTGGGATGTGAATTTTGATAGAATACCGGAATTTCCTTCCATTGCTGTTCCAATAGTGGTAACTGTTGTTATTTTTATCTTTTTCCGAAAAAGAAGTAAGAAAGATGTGGAGCATCCGAAGAAATAATTTCATATGTTGGTATCGCCAAAATGCTGACTGAATATATCAGTTGACGATACTCTTTTGACATCCTCTCCTCCTTAAAAAGAGGAGATTCCTTTGAGGTTGTGAACGA
>JAUWGG010000113.1 GCA_030606525.1 Methanobacteriota archaeon
TGATGTAACAAAAAAAGAGCTAGATGTGTTGCTGGAAGAAAAAAGGGTTTTCAATCCATCTAAAAAACTTGTTGAGCAATCTAATGTCAAGAAGTGGATGGATAAGCATGGAATAAAAAGCTATGATGAACTGCTGGAGAAAGCCAAAGACCTGGAATGGTTTTGGGGAGAGATGTCAAAGGAAGTCGTTGAGTGGTATCAACCCTATACGAAAGTGCTGGAATGGGATCCTCCTTGGGCGAAATGGTTTATTGGGGCAAAGTACAACATCGTCCATGATGCTTTGGATAAACATGTAAAGACATGGAGGAAAAATAAGGTCGCTTATATTTTTGAGGGAGAGCCTGGAGAAATTAAAAGGCTGACGTACTATGATTTATATAAAAAAGTGAACAAGCTCGCCAACGCTTTAAAAGAGCTTGGCGTTAAGAAAGGAGATAGAATAGGGATCTATCTGCCCATGATCGTAGAATTGCCAATAGCCATGTTAGCTTGTGCAAAGATCGGTGCTATTCACAGTGTTATCTTCTCAGGTTTCAGTGCCCTCGCCTTCAGGGAAAGGGTAAATGATTGTGAAGCCAAAGTAGTCATTACTTGTGACAGTTTTTATAGACGTGGGAAAACCATTCATTTAAAGACGCAGGCAGATGAAGCATTGGAAGGGGCACCTACTGTTAAGCACGCTATTATTTATAAGCGAACCGGAGAAGATGTGTCATGGAATGATGAAAGGGATCACTGGTGGCATGAGATTACAAGAGATCAATCTACAGAATGTAAAACAGAGAGATTAGATGCGAATGATATTCTTTATCTTCTTTATACATCAGGCACAACTGGAAGACCGAAAGGAGTGATACACGCCCATGGGAGTTATGCTGTAGGAACAGCTCAAACGCTCAAGTGGGTCTTCGATTTAAAAGATGAGGACATATGGTGGTGTGCTGCAGACATAGGATGGGTTACCGGGCACAGTTACATCGTATACGCACCATTGATCCTCGGGGCTACGTCAGTAATATATGAAGGAGCGCCGGACTACCCAAAGCCTGATAGATG
Source organism: Methanobacteriota archaeon (assembly GCA_030606525.1). Taxonomy (GTDB): domain Archaea; phylum Thermoplasmatota; class Thermoplasmata; order JAUWGG01; family JAUWGG01; genus JAUWGG01. The sequence continues at coordinate 1,060 of JAUWGG010000113.1, forward strand.
GTGGTCGATAGTAGAGAAGTATGGAGTAACGGTTCTTTACACTTCACCTACAAGCATCAGAATGTTCATGAGATTCGGGGAAAAATGGCCTGATAAACATGATCTAAGCACTCTAAGATTGCTTGGGTCAGTAGGCGAACCGATCAACCCTGAAGCGTGGATCTGGTATCATAAGCATATTGGTCGTGAGCGATGTCAAATAATGGATACCTGGTGGCAAACCGAAACAGGAAATTTCTGTATATCACCTCTGCCCATAACTCCATTAAAACCTGGATCAGCGACGAAACCCCTACCAGGCATAACAGCAGAGATATACAACGAAAAAGGTGAGTCCATTACAAATGCTGGCGGCAGCCTAGTTCAAATTACACCGTGGCCAGCGATGTTCCGAGGACTTTATAAAGACCCAGAAAGATATAAAGAAGTTTATTGGAACAAATACCCGAATATCTATCTAACAGGTGACATGGCAAGAAAGGACAAAGATGGTTATTTCTGGATCCAGGGAAGAGAAGACGATGTTCTAAATGTCTCTGGGCATAGAATAGGTAACTCCGAAGTGGAATCAGCTTTGGTCAGTCATGAGAAAGTAGCTGAAGCAGCAGTGATCGGAAAGCCCCATGAACTGAAAGGAGAATCTATAACAGCGTTCACTGTACTGAAGGAAGGCATAGAACCTAACGATGTTTTGAGAAAAGAGTTAAGAGAACATGTTGGCGTTGAGATCGGAAAGATAGCTAGACCTGATGAGATATGGTTCGTTGATGATGTGCCTAAAACTAGAAGCGGTAAAATAATGCGCAGGGTTATAAGGGCTAAAGCATTAGGGAAAGCTGTTGGGGATATATCCACTCTAAGCAATCCAGAGGCAGTGGAAGAGATAGGCAAAGCCAAATGAGATATTTGAAAAGGAGCGAAAATGGAGCTTAAACTGTTGAAGAAGGGGAAACAATCGATCGAGTTCGAGCTGATGGATGCTGACAAGACTACCCTGTATCCACTGGTGGAGGAATTGCTTAATGATAATAAAGTTGAATTGGCAAGATACATCGTAGGGCATCCTCAACTCGATAACCCGAAGATAGTTGTTAAGGTCAAAGAGGGAAAACCTCAGACCGTAATAAAAAAAGCTATAAAAAAGATCGAAAAGCAGTTCAAAGAATGCAATGAAACAATAAAGAAATAAAAGCAAAGTTTTTATCTCCTATTCTTTATTTCATCTTGTGGAAAAGGAGATAGGCATAGAAGTATTTTATACTAAAACCCCAGGAATAAAAGGAAAATTAAAAGCAAGACCAGAGGATTTTATTGTTGATGAGATATCGATTTTACCTCCAAAAATAGCTGAGAATGATGGGAAATATGTCATTGCAAAGATACGTTCTAGAAACTGGGAGACAAATAGATTGATTAGGCAATTCTCTCGTCTATTGGGAATTAGTAGAAAAAGAATTTCCTTTGCTGGCACGAAAGATAAAAGGGCGATAACGACACAACTGATGGCTTTTCAAACATCAATTGAAGAACTGCGCAGGTTGAGCATAGCGGACGTGGATATCTCAGATCTATATACATCAAATACAAAGATTGACTTAGGAGATCTGATAGGAAACGAGTTTGACATCGTGATCAGGGATATTGAAGAGGATGTGAAAAGGAATGTTGAGGAGGTGAAAAGGCAGATATTGGAATCTGGAGGTTTTTCGAATTTTTTTGGGGTACAACGGTTCGGAGCCATAAGACCGATAACACACATAGTTGGAAAGCACATCGTTCTTGGGGATTTCAAAAAGGCTGTGCATACCTACATTGGTAACCCGATAAAAGGTGAGAATGAAGAAGCCTATCTCGCTAGAGAATATCTTGAACATACTGAAAATTACAGCGAAGCTTTGAAAAGATTCCCAAAAATACTTGGTTTTGAGAGAGCTGTGCTTAATTATTTAGTTCGCAACCCAGAGGATTATGTAGGTGCACTAAAAGAATTGCCTAAGAATCTTTTAATGATGTTCGTCCACGCATATCAATCTTTCTTATTCAATAAGATCTTGAGCGAGAGGATTAAAAGGGATTTACCGCTGAATGAACCTTTGATCGGGGACATCATCCTCCCAATAGACAAAAATGGTCTACCGAATCATAATGTTTGGATAGCGGTGAATGAAAATAATATCGCAAAGATAAAAAGAAAGACGAAAGAAAAAAAAGCATTTGTCAGCGGACTGCTGTACGGCTCTGAATCGAGATTTGCAGAGAATGAGCAGGGAGAGATTGAAAGAAGGGTGGTCAATGAAGAAAATTTAAAGCCCCAAGATTTCATCATACCAAAGATAAGGGAGATATCATCAAAGGGTACAAGGAGAGAGCTCTTAGCGCCATTAAATACATTAGCGCTTGAGATAGGAGATGATCAAGTAAGGCTGAAATTCAAATTAACGAAAGGATGCTATGCTACATGCCTATTAAGGGAATTCATGAAAACGGAGATGAGGAATTATTGATGTCTTCTCTTTGTAACAAATCCATAAGTTAAGAAGACAATACAAATCACCATCACAATCAAGAAAATGTTGGGTGATGGAGTTGGGGGTCCATCAATTATTATAGAATCGACAACATCAATTGTTGTTGATTGTTCTCCATCCTCATAACCACTCTTTTTTGCACGCGCAATTATTAAAAAAGTAGTATCCTCATCCACTTTTGGTGCTGTAAAGATGAACCGGATTTTACCATCAACGGTTGTACCATTTAAGTGAGAGAGAACAGCATTAACGGGTTCAACGCTGATGTTGACTTGAGCCCCATCAACTCTCAAGTTGTTCTCATCTGTTACAAAGACATCTATATATGTTACACCCTCTGAAGGCACAACATCAAATTCCGCAGTAATCCGAACAGCCAAGAATCTTGATTGAATTGGTTTGACAACTATTGGAACCGTTCTCAAAGGCGCATCGATATACTCATCTTTAGTTACTTTTGTAACTGTGATCCAAATAGTCTCATTACT
>JAUWGG010000157.1 GCA_030606525.1 Methanobacteriota archaeon
CAATTGAAGCGCCCTCATTAATCAAAGGCGTAACATGATTTATCCACGCTTGCCGCAGCTCTTTATCGTCGATATTTTTTGCAATATATTCAGCGGCTTTGACTCGCTCTTCTGGATTCGCACTATTTAATTGTTTCTTTACATGGTTTCTTTGTAGGCTTGTAGCACCTTGCGCTCCCAACCCAAAAAGAATGCTCATAGTAAGGGCAGGAATTATAGATTCAACCGCTGCTTCCTGCCATGCACCTTCCGGCAAGAGACCTATCCTTTCATCTATCTTAGTCCCTAAAGCGCCCTGTAACATCTCAGTCGGTACCTCATTCAACAAGGCATTCTTTGTAAGATTTTTCGCAAAGGTTTTTACCGGAGTTTTTAAAAGCTCTTTAGCCGTTTGTTTTAATGGTTGAGATGCAAGCTTACCCCATCCAAAAGTCAACATTCCTACAATGTTTGAAACTGTCTCTATTCCACCTTCGACTAAACCTTGCTGAACAGCAGCTTTATGCGCTGTTTTTTCATCTATTCCCTGCTGAAGATACTCCTCTTTTTTCTGACCATATACTCCAAGGCCATGAACCCCAAGCGTAGCAGCCGCTCCACCGATTATACCTCCGATTGCAGTGCCTATTCCTGGGACAACACTTCCTACGGCAGCTCCGGCTCCGGCCCCTGCAAACATAGGCCCCAACGAAGGAACTGTGCTTTGAAGACCACCTCTTATACCTCTTTCGACAAAACCTTCATCCATAGCCTCACGAGGCCGCATAATGCCTGTTTCTGCCATTCTTCCAGATACATCAATTATTTTCTGGCCAAATCTATCAACAACATCTATCCCGCCCTCCGGATCAATCGTTTTTATCGCATGGCCCGCTAATTTACCAAGAGCAGGAATACCACTGGCAATATCACGAACGACGCCTTTAAGAAAACCACCTTCTCGTTCCTTTAGACTTTCCCGCCCCATCTCGATATAATCATCATCAGTTATACTGCTTGTAAGAATATCAGGATGTTCATAACCAGCGACTCGTTCTGCAACAACAGCACGACCTGCATCTAAATATCTTTGAGATTGCTCATCTCTTACAGGTAAGTTTTGTTCTGGCTTTTCTGTGTTATAATCAAGAAGTCCCATTATTGTCCTCTAAAAACTTGCCCATATCTCCCCATGCCAATAGTAGGTGTTTTTTTAACCCATCGCCCGTATGCATCTTTAACCCATCCCCCTACTCCTGATATTCCTTCACCTATTCCTGATATTCCTCTTCTAAAGATATTACGTGGCGTTATACCAGTATCATACATAGCTTCTCTGCCACCAAAAGATGCTCGAAATTGCGGGATTTTGGGCATTTCCATTGGAGGCGGTATTTCTTCATCACCAAGCCCCGCTCTCATCATAGCTCTCCTACGAGATGTTTGTGGCCGCCTTGTAATTTGTTGTTCATAAGGCAAGTCTTCATCAACACTCCAAACATCACTGTCTGTGCTTATAAATCCTTTGCCTGCCATGGGATCAATTTCCTCTCGTGGCAATCCTCCACCTGCATATTCCAAGGCTTTATTAGCAAATGTTTGTCTATATCCTCCCCACTCTTTTTCAGTAAATGGTTTTCCTGTTGCAGGATTAATTCTAAGACCTTCGGCATCTGCAGGGAATAAACTTTCCATTTGTTTGCCGGCCTGTTTATATGCTGCTGTTCTATCCGCGAATGTATCTCTGGGTTTCATGCCTGCTCCACGCAAACCAGTTTGTGCTCTTGCACTTTCCCCTGTTCCACGGATCCATTCTAATTCTTTTTCTCTTTCTGCACCAGCAATTTTCATTCCTTTTCGACGAGTTAATCCGGTCTCTGCTCTTTCACGTTCAGCCATACGAGATTTAGCTCCCATTTCTGCTAATCTAATCGCATGTTCTCTTTTTCGTTCACCAACCTTGCCTGCTTTTTCGATAGCCTCTTCCGCAAATCTCATAAATCTGTTAGCCATTATTCCACCTCGTAAAAGGATATTGGAGCTATATACCAATCCTCATCAGGATTATCTTTTGATGAAGAATCATTATCTTTATCACTTTCGATCAAAGTCCAATCCATATTATCGATTAAATCAAGGGTTTCTTTTACTATAGCCACTCGTTCATCAACTTCATAAAGATAGAAATCTGTTGGACGTAACCACATTTCAAAGCCTCGAATCCATATCTTATAAATATTTGTTTCTTCTTCGCTTTCGTCACCAGGTTCTATTATTTCCTGAACTATACCAGATGTATAATATTCATTTTCCCAATACTGACCAGAGTATAGAAATGGATATGTTTCCTGAAACCACCACACGTGGAACAATTCCGGTTTAGCCAACAAAGCCACAAATTCGCCTGGTATAGGAAATGTATCTTCTGGCATCAACCAGTACCTCAACCATCTATGAGGTTCTATTGATTCTTGTCCTTCAAAGTCTTCAGACATAAGCTCGACTCTATTAGTTCCGTCATTCTGAACCAGATACCCACCCTCAATTAAATGCTCTCCAACGCAAAAACTCCTGTTATCATGCACCGGAGCCATCATGCCGCCTGCTTCAACTACGGCCTCTTGAGCATCTATCGAAAAATCATCAGCTTCTGCCACCGATTCGCCTATTAAAGAAACTATTTCCATCACGCCTAATTGTCCTACAGGGAAAGCAAGATATCCTACGCTATTACTTGGCATCCCGTCTGAATAATATTTAAACCTTCTACCTTCAAGAATAGTTTCATATCTCATTACTTTTATCATATCAGGTGCAGAATTTGTCCAATAATTCATACTGGCAGGCCAACTCCACCAAGTTGTAAAATTTAAATCTGCAACGCTTCGAATTGTTTTTAGTGGTTTGATATCTTGAAGTTTAGACAAAAAAGGATTTAATCTTTCTAATATTTCTTCTGTTCTTTCGTTATCCTCAAAATTTAAAACATTTGTAGTTGGAAATAAAT
>JAUWGG010000011.1 GCA_030606525.1 Methanobacteriota archaeon
GATGAAGAATTTGATAGAGCAATATTGGATTCAAGGGCTGAGATGAACGAGACAAAACGCGTTGAGTTAATAAAAGAGTGTCAAGGCATTTTAGCAGAAGACTTACCATACGATGTGCTGTATTACAGACAGAACATCGAGGCATATAGGGCAGACAGATTCACCAATTGGACTCTGGACTCTTCAGGATCTCTTTACAACTACTGGTCTCGTATGGGCATCAAACCACCGTCAACCCATTGGCTGCGCTCTACAGCGTCAACAACCTCTGCGGTTATTTCTGAGGGAACGGCAAAAGTAGTCGTTACCATAAAAGACCAAGATCAAAATCCCGTAGAAGGTGCAACAGTATATCTTGAGATCGAAAATCCAGCGAATAGTACTCTCACAGGTACGATATCACTACCAAATAATAAGACAAATGTTAATGGTCAGGTTATCGCTAAATATACTGCACCATATATCCCTCAAGGTACAGAAGATCAAACGGTTCTGATATATGTTAGAAAGAACAACGAGACGTGGGGTGCAACCTATACCAGCCCCGATGGAACTAAATATGATCATGCAGAGGCATCACTTACTGCGATCGTGGTAAAACCTGCAGGTTCTAAGTTCTTAGCTCTTGCAGTTACTGCGGAGTATGATATAGTAGAGTCTAGCGGCATGACAACGTTAAGCATCGCTGTAACAGACCAAGACAGTACATATCTCACTCCAAGTTTAGTTGATAATGCTGTTGTCAACATTTCTGTACAGAGTCCAGCGTCAGTAGAACCATCATATGGAACAACTGTATCTGGAGCTATGGGTGGGATCACCTTCACAGCTCCTACGGTAAGTGTAGATACCTCGTTTGAAGTTACGATTGAAGCGACAAAGACAGGTTATGATAGTGCAGTTCAGACACTAAAAATTGATGTTCTAAGACCGCATATCGACGAACCTCCAATCCCTGCACCAAGCATATTATTACTGATTGCAGCGATAGCTGTTGGAACCATTGCATATAATCAGTTCAGAAGGAGAAAATAAACCAATCGGGGACTGTAGATGAAGCTAAGAGCATTTCTAGTCAAAAGAGCGATTCACACGATAATCACGTTAATGGTAGTGTTATTACTCCTTTTCGTGATATTCAGGTTAATGCCCAGCGATCCATCGAGAATGATGATACGGCCAGGAATGTCTCCAGAAGCACAAGACCTTCTTCGTGTTCAATACGGTTTTTCTAAAATTGTCCCAGCTCCCGATAACATATATGAAACAAGATTGATAGCGAATCAACCAGGACTTTATGAAGTGGAAGTTAGAGTGAAAGATTATGCTGAAGGAGAAGATAGTGTTCGCACAACTTTTTCTGTAAATTCTGGTACTCGAGATATAGCCCCACCGTCAATAAAAAATGTTACGATAGAACCCAACGCAGCAGACATCGGTAATGATGTGATTATCTCTGCATTTGTTGAAGATGCAAGCATTATCAACACAGTAATTGCGAACATCACTCTGCCTAATGAACTGTTCGCTGACGAATTGGCACTCCAAGACGAGGATGAAAATGACACATACAACGGCACTTTCCTTCCTCTTTTGAATGGATTGTATAAGGTAAGAATTACCGCTGCAGATGTTCTAGGAAACACCGCAAGCGCATCTACGAGTTTCACTGTAAATTACAGTGAACCTCAACCACCAACAATGCAAAACTTAACTGTTTCACCAAATCCTGTTTATGTTGATGAGGATGCAACGATCAGCTTGGAAGTGATAGATACCAGCATAGTATCTGAAGTCCTTGTTAATATCATATATCCAAATGGTACATTTTGGATAGAAACCAATATGAATTCAGTTGGTGGTGATGTTTATGCCGTTGACATCACAGACATCCCTCCCGAATCAATCGGAAAGTTCACGGTGATGGTTAGTGCAACCGATAGCGAGGGAAACGAGGGCACGGCGTTCACGAGCTTTGTTGTGAATGTAAAAGATGTAAGCACAGTGCCACCTGTTTCCGATACCAATATAGAAAATTTGATCACGAAGGCATATTCCTATGCCACAGGAGCGCTTTTACCCATTGCCAATATCAGTGACTCTGTAAGAATCTCAGCCAACATCACAGGCACCAATCTAAACTACAGCAGCGCTGAAGCGATTATCACATCTCCAGACGGCAGCATTTCTTATTACGGGCTCATTCATCGGAACATCATTATACCCCGCTCTATGTTTGAGCAGTTCGTGGTCTATGTTGGTGGTATGATCCCTTGGCCTAGGGCAAACCTCTCTGTTTTCTTCAACGATGTTCTATTAAAAATTCCGCATACTTATCATCTAGGTGAAGGTCTAAGGCAATTTGGAGAATTCTTCGGAAATTTTCTCTCATATTTCTTTGATTTCGGAAATTCATTCATATCGCAAAGACCAGCAGCAAAGGAGATCGGTCAAAGGACAGGAGCAACTCTATTACTTTTTGGGAGTGCTTTGGTAATTTCTACGATAGTCGGTGTTTTATTGGGGGCATTGATGGCATGGCGAAGGGGTAGTGCAATGGAGATATCCACTATCGTTGTCACCCTATTCTTCTACTCCATGCCTTTATTCTGGATAGGATTGATATTCTTATGGATTTTCGCCTTCAAGCTGCATGCATTTCCATTGGGTGGCATTGGAGGATTTGACCCCTCTACAGGCGATCGTCTGTGGGGGTGGAGCGAGGACCTAGATATTCTTTGGCACTTGACTCTTCCGTTGCTCACATTACTGATACTACATCTTGCTGGGTACACACTATTAATGAGGAACTCGATGTTGGAAGTATTGGGCGAGGATTATATCACAACTGCAAGGGCAAAGGGAATAGGCGAGACAAAGGTGACCTATAAACATGCTGCAAGAAATGCACTCTTACCTGTAGTAACCTCTGTAGCGATCAGCATGGGATGGATAATAAGCGGTGGTGTTCTAACAGAAACGATATTTTCTTGGCCTGGAATGGGATATTTATTGGTCTATTCCACTTTATCGCAGGACTACCCAGTAGTTCAAGCCGCATTCTACATTATAGCTATTATGACAATTCTAGCAAATTTTGTCGCAGATGTTCTTTATGCATATTTGGACCCAAGGGTTAAATTATAGGGAGCGAAATCATGAGGAGAGAGATAGAGGAGAAACTGAAAGATTATAGACGAGCATTGAAGCAGAATTGGGTGCTTTTCAAAGAAAGTAAGATAGGCGTCATTGGTTTGGTGATCATGCTGCTCTTCTTTGGTATGGCTATTATTGCACCACTCATAGCAACGCATGACCCAGTTAATTGGCGAGCTCCTATCACGGATAGGGTGGAGGTGAATGCTTATTGGGATTGGCCATATGAAGAAACAGATCATCCTATTAACACATCCATAGGATATAGGATAGTGCCTTCAGCTTTTGATACGAGAGTTGACAGAGTATATGCTGCATCTGGCAATGTTCTACATGCCGTAAATCCATCATATCAACATCCTAAACCAGTTTGGAAGTTCTTTGCATCCAGTGAGATAACATCATCACCTATGGTGATAAATTTTGGAGATAAGAGAAACCCAGCTATGGCGAATCACATAATATATTTTGGATGTGAAGATGGTAGATTATATGCGTTAGAAGACCCCCTGAACAATGAAATTACACCTTCAGGTTCGTTAGTTAAATATATTGAACTTGATGGAGCAATCTCTTCGGCGATAAAGGTAGATGAAGTGCATGAAGCTTCCCAGGGCTTGATAGATAAAAGTACTCTTTACGTGGCTACTAACAATAGGACATTGTATGCTATATATCCGTATGACTTGAGCTACACAATGAACGATCCTATCAAGTGGAAAATACATTTTGCAGCTGCGCTATCATCACCAGCATTTTTAGATTCAGACGAAGTTGAAGGCATGATCTATGTAGGGACCAAGAATGGTGAGCTCCACGCTTTAAATACTTCTAATGGTGCAGAGGAATGGGATTATTCTATCGGGTATCAATGGTCCTCATCACCAATAGTGGTTAAATCAGATCCAATAGTGGTACATGCTGCTTCTGATGATGGGAAGTTGTATGCTTTGTATGCGAGCAACGGCACAGAAAAGCAAGGATGGGAAGGGGGGATAACGATGAGAACTTTGGAAATTGAGTTTGGTGAATGCCTTCCCGATAATGGAGTTCTCACTACTCCAACTGCTACCGGCGACGGAGGCGAGATCTATTTAGGATCGAGTACAGGATATATGTATGGCGTCAGAGATGACGGAACAATAAAATGGAAGCATAAGACAATAGGTATCACTGAAAATACAACTGTCACATCACCACCATTCTTCGATTCGAAATTTAAGAATATCTACGTAGGTGTTACCGATACAAATGATACCGCAGAAACCACTGATGATATTGCGATCCTTTATGTAGTGAATCAGAACGGTGAGATCGAGTGGCAGTATCCTTTGGACGGTGTCATTCATGGTCAACCAGTTGTATGGATGGATAGGAATCTGGACTCTACACATCTTTATCCATCAGTATGGGTTGGCACCTCGGAAAATAAAGTTTATTCCTATAGTGCTTTTGGAAGGTATATCGCACCTCTTAGACCATCATGGCTTCCAGGTGCAAAGGAACCATCTAGCGGTAATATGTACATACTTGGTACAGACACTCAAGGTCGTGATGTCTACAGTCAATTAGTATGGGGATCAAGAATTGCCCTTATGGTCGGATTCCTTTCTGCCATCTTTGCAATAGGGATAGGTACAGTAATAGGATTGACAGCCGGATATTCCAAACCTTCAATTGATTCTGTTCTCATGCGTTTCACTGATATTATTTTAGTACTTCCAGCCTTACCCTTTATAATCATTTTATCTGCGGTGATGGGTCCAAACATATGGAACATCATATTCGTTATAGCCATCATAGGGTGGGCCGGGGTAGCGAGAGTAATACGATCTTCAGTACTTTCTCTTAAAGAAAGACCTTTCATAGATTTTGCTAGAGTCACAGGAGCAAGTAAATTACGTATCATGTTCAAACATATCGCCCCGAATATATTACCACTTGCCTTCCTTTACATGACCTTCGGTGTAAGTGGTGCGATATTGTATGAGGCAGCACTGAGTTTTATCGGGTTAGGTGACCCAAGAGCAATAAGCTGGGGCATGATGCTTTACTATGTGCAGCATGCAAACGCGCTCGGTTACTGGTGGTGGTTGATGCCTCCTGGTCTGTGCATCACATTTATATGCCTATCATTCTTCTTGGTTGGAAGAGCTTTCGATGAGATCGTCAATCCTCGTTTGAGAAAAAGGAGGTAATCTTGTGGATGAAGAAGTAATTTCAGAGTATGAGGTCAGCGAGGTTAAAGAAGAACCCTTACTGGAAGTGAAGAACTTAAAGGTGCAGTTCGAGATCCTTGGGGGGAGAGTTCACGCCGTGGATGGCATCTCATTTACATTGAATAAGGGAGAAACGATGGGTTTAGTGGGGGAATCTGGCTGCGGTAAAACCACTGCAGCTTTTGCTATTTCAAGATTGTTACCCTCGAACGGATTCGTTGTTGATGGCGAGATCATCTTTGATGGTAAGGTGATCGCAAGCAAAGAAGAATATGAGATCAAATCTCCAAGAAAAAGAAGAAAGAGAGCGAAGGAATTGGAAAAGGAGATGGACAAGATCCGATGGACGAAGATATCCATGATCTTTCAAAGTGCGATGAATGCGCTCAATCCCGTATATAAGGTTGGGGATCAAATAGCAGAGGCTATTTCAACCCATGAAGATATCAGTAAGGCGGAAGTAAAACAAAAAGTGCTCAAGTTATTTGATCTCGTTGGCATCGACAAAAGCAGGGTTGATGGTTATCCGCATGAATTCAGCGGTGGGATGAAACAGCGCTCTGTGATCGCAATGGCGCTAGCCTGTAATCCAGAACTCGTGATAGCTGATGAGCCTACTACAGCTTTGGATGTTATAATGCAGGACAGGATCTTGGCTGTGATCAGGGATCTGCAGAGGAAATTGGGCGTTGCGATGGTGATCATCACCCACGACATCTCAGTGGTTGCTGAAGTATCTGAGAAGATAGGCATCATGTATGCGGGGAAACTTTTTGAATGGGGCAATATAGCCAGCATCTTCAAAAGACCAGCTAATCCTTATACTATAGGTTTACTCGGTGCATTCCCAAGTGTTAAAGGTGAAAAAAGGAGGTTGCTGTCGATTCCTGGATCACCACCAGATTTAGTTAATCCTCCTTCAGGCTGTAAATTTCACCCTCGATGCAAGTATGTTAAGGACATATGTAAAGAGGTGGAACCTGAAACAATCGAAGTTGCACCCAACCACTTTTCAGCTTGTCATTTCGCACAGGAGATATTTGATGAGCATCAAGCAGAGGGGAATTTAGAAGGGGGGACAGGAAATGAGTAACAATGTTGCGATTAAAGTGGAAGATTTAAAGAAACTTTTCCCAATAAAAACTAGTTTATTTTCTTCATTGTTCGGTAAGGAAAAGTTCGTTCATGCCGTGGATGGTATATCTTTTGATATCCAACAGGGAGAGATATTAGGGATGGTGGGAGAAAGCGGATGTGGAAAAACCACAGCAGGTAGATTACTGGTTAGGCTTGAAGAGCCAACAGACGGTCATATACATTTCAGAGATGTGGATATTACAACCTTAGACGGAAAAGCACTTAAGGATTTTAGAAGGAAAGTGCAAATGATATTTCAAGATCCTTACGAATCTCTAAACCCTAGATTTACTGTTTTCAGTACCATTGCTGAACCTCTGATTGTTCACGGGGTCGGTGAAACCTTTGAAGAAAGGGAGGACATGGTAACCAAGGCACTGGAATATGCTGAGTTAAAGCCAGCAGCTAAGTTTATGCGCAGATATCCACACGAATTGAGCGGTGGACAAAGGCAAAGGGTCGCAGTTGCTAGAACTATAGTGCTCAGACCAGAGTTCATCGTTGCTGATGAACCGGTCTCAATGCTCGATGTCTCCATACGTGCTGGTGTCATGAACCTATTACTCGGTTTGAAAGAGCAGTATGATATTCCACTTTTGTTCATAAGCCATGACGTTGCTGTTACACGGTATATGAGCGATCGAATGGCAGTTATGTATTTAGGAAGTGTAGTGGAATTAGGTCCTACAGATGCTGTTGTCCTAACGCCAGAGCATCCATACACACGAGCTTTGCTTTCAGCGGTACCAGTTCCAGATCCCTCTGTCGAGCGAGGTCGTGTGGCGATCAAGGGGGAACTACCCAGTCCGATCGATCTGCCTCCTGGTTGCACTTTCTATCCCAGGTGCATTTATGCAAAAGATATCTGTAAAGAAAAAAGACCCGAGCTAGAGGAGATCGAGAAAGGACATTTTGTACAGTGCCATTTTGCCGGGGAACTTGCCAATAAGATTGATGAAGAAAGAGAAGAAAAAATGGAAGGAATTCTTGATAAAGAAAAACTGTGCGGTATCTGTTTAGGCGTAATGAAGGAAGATGACCGAACAATAAAATGCGATGAGTGCAAAAAAGAATATCACGAAGTTTGCACTAGTCGAGTAAAGCAATGTCCTAATTGTGAGGCGCCTTGGTAAGAGGAAAAATGAAGAATGTTATACAATTGATCGGTATAGGTTTTATAATCACAGCACTGTGTTCTTCTTACATCATTTCTCAAACCGCTATCAATTATATTCATATTACAGAGGCTGAACTGAACTGCAACGTTACCCCGGTGGAAATACAGATTTCCGATTTGAACGCATCGGAAGTAGTTATTAGTGTATTATTCAATGTGTCAAATCCTTCACCGATATCGATATTCGTTTATGATTTAACCTATAATTTTGAAATAGCGGTTGGTGTTGCAGATGCATATCTTTATCACTGGCGTTACATTGGCAGGGGTACAGAAAGAGGTGAGACACCTTATGACACCGATAAAGGTGTTGAGGTTTCCCCGAGAAGCCATCAGGAAATATATGTTAATCTTACTGTAAGGGACCGATCCCTTATAGATAAATTGAATCATACCTTTAGTATAAATGGAATGCAGCTGCATGTATGCAGAATCAATGGTGCTGTGTTCTACAGGATTGGAGATTTTGAGGGTGTTGTGAACAGAATTGATATAGAGGATGTGATGTACTGTGAATGATCCTGCAAGCGATGACATTTATAAAAAAACGCTTACTACATTGGAATTGTTTGGCTGGACAGTTATGGGCGCAATTATCATCGCCTCCATCCTCATCTCGCATCTTCTGGATTATGCATCTCCTTGGAGCTTCATAAGTGGAACAGGGAGCATACTCTTCGTACCGCTTGCATGTGGATTTGTACTTGGGATCATAGCAGGTAAACACAAACTCGAAGTCGTTATCTATGCCACTATATTCATGGTAATACTATCCATTTTGATCATTCTTTTAGTACTTTCGAGTCCAATAATAGTTGGCATCGCCAGTTCCTTCGGTTATTTCTCAGCTTGGGTCATTCAAAAAATGGCTTTATCGTTTATCATGGTCTTCCCTACGACATTGGTCAGCGCCATAATAGGAAAAGCGATCGGTGAACGTCACTCTAAAGAGTTTTTACTCGAAAGGGAGCTTTTACAAAGGGAAACGAAGGAATGGCATGATATGCTGCGAATGATTGGAGCAGAATATCTAAGGAGAAGGAAGGAAGAGGACCTTGAAGACATTGAAAACAAAAAATCTTAATCTTCTTTTATCTCCTTCTCAAGTTTTTCCTTGTTCTTTTCCGCATCCTCAAAATCCGGTCTGATGATCAATGCTTTTCCAAAGCATTCCAGCGCATGAGCGAATTCCTTTTTTCTTTCCAATGCTATACCTTTGTTGTTCCATGCTTCTGCGTACTCCTGCAGCTCAATCGCTCTATTGAAACACTCTATCGCATCATCCAATCTATCGAGATTCAATAGACAAAATCCTTTATTGTTCCACATTTCTCCCTTGGGTGCGGTCAAAAGCGCTTGATCGTAGCATTCTAGAGCATCCGCAAATCGTTCTGTAGCATAAAGAACACAAGCTTTGTTGTTCCACGCTTCAGCATGATCCTCCCTTGAATCAATCGCCCTATCGAAATACTTGATGGCCTGAGCGTGTTTTCCCATTTTATAGAATAGAACGCCTTTGTTGTTCCATGCTTCAGCATATTCTTCGTTCATTTTAGTGGCAGTGTCGAAGCATGTTCTTGCGTCTCCTTTGTTCACGTTCACCACTGCAACTCCTTTGGCATTCCATACTTCTTCCAGTTCATCGTTGATATCAATGATCTTATCAAAATATTCCACATTCTTTTTTATCACTGCGTTTCTACACAGCGTTAGAACAGAGGAAGGCGCTATTTTCGCAAGATGCTTCGAACATCTCAATGCATTCTTGTATTTGCCTGAAACCAATGATGCTAATTCTTTATTCAACCAAGCTTCTTCATATCCTTTGTCAATTTTAATCGCTTTATTGTAGCACTTCTCCGCTTCCTCGCGCTTTCCCATTTCAAACAGACTATTGCCCTTACCAACTTGCGCTCTCTTTGCTTTGATCATTGGGGTTACGAGCTCGTTGTAGCATTCAACAGCTTCTTCGAACTTCTCGAGTTTATGGAACAGTAACGCTTCTTCGAACATTTTGTTTCTTTGTGCAATCGACTCGATATCTTTGCTCATCTCCTTTAATCTGGTTTTTAGTTCAATTTCCTCTTCAAAGGAGATATCCTCATCAATGTCCTCAACATCCTCCACTTCTCCAAGTTCATCAAGCAATTTTTTAGCCTTTTTCTTTTCTTTTTTCGCTTCCTCAAAATCTGAATGGATCTGTAAAGCAGTATCAAAGCATTTGATCGCCTTACTGTACCTTCCCAAATTCGATAGTAGAACGCCTTTCAGGAACCATACTTTGTCATCGTCCTTTTTTTTCCTTAGAATGCTGTTGTAGCATTTAAGAGCCTCCGGTTTTTTATCGAGCTCAGAGAGTAAAAGCGCTTTGTTGATCAAAGCCTCTATATAATCCTTATCTATCTCAATCGCTTTGTTGTAGCACTGGAGTGCTTCTTCTTTCTTTCCAAGATTTTTAAATGCCACACCTTTATTGTTCCATGCATTTCCATTGTTTGGATCTATGTTCAACGCTTCATTGAAACATTTTACTGCTTCCTTATATCTCCCCAATTGGTTCAAGGTTGAGCCTTTATTGTTCCACGCCCTCTCAAAATCCTTATTCAATTTCAATGCTTGATCATAGCATTCCAGCTCCTCATCGTATCTGCCGAGATAGTAAAGCGTTGCCCCCAGACTGAACCACAACTCTTCATTTGAAATATTGTTCATCAGCGCTTCTTTATAACAATCAACAGCTTCCTCGTACCTGTGGAGTTTGCTCAGCACGCTGCCTTTCATCCACCACGCTGAATCATAATTTGGTTTCAGTTCACAGGCTTTAGTATAATATGACAAAGCTCTTTCAAAATCCCTCTCCTTAAAGAACTCATTTCCCCTTTTCATGAGTTTCTCAAGTTCGTCTATACTGGGAAGAAATCTCCCTTCGCTTATTGAGCTGTCCTGTCCTCTCTCTAAATCCAAAGCTAGATCATATCTTCTAAGCAGCTGAATGAGCTCATCACCATCGATCGTGGCAATACCGAATTGTTTCCCATACAATACTGCTTTTTTGGTGAAGTTTGAGGTGGTGATGAACATGCCCATTCTGTACGCATCCTTTTTTCGTTCTTCAATTACCTGCAATTTCTCCTTCTTTATCTCTCCATCTTCCCTTTCAACCACAATTAGATAACGCTCTTCACCTTCTTTCAATTTGATAATCGCATCGATTTCCATTCTGTTATCGAGGTACTTTGAGGAGAGGATATGATAATTCATCCTTTCTATCAATTTGCTGCAGAGCTGATGGAATTGTTTATTCTCCATTTTTTTGACCACTTCCAACAGTTCATCCATTGTCATTCATCCTCTTTTTTTACTTTTTATATTCTTTTTTTTCAGATCCATACGAATCGCCTCTGCAGCATCATAACATTGAATGGCCTCATCCACATCACCGAGTTTAGCTAGAACATCACCTTTGGCGATCAATGCATCTATATACTCGCTCTTTAATTCTAAGGAGGTATTGTAGCATTTCAGTGCTGCTTTCAAATCATCGTTCTTAACCAACGCATCAGCTTTGTTCTTCCAGACCTTCGCTTTTTTATCATCGATCTCCAATGCCCTATCATAACATTTAACAGCATTATCATATTCTCTTGAGTGGTAAAAGATCAGACCTTTACAATTCCACAGCAGATGATCCTTAGGATGGGTTTTCAGTAATTGATTTATATATGGGGATGAGTCTTTGTATCTCCCCAGCATCTGAAGGAGAAGCGCTTTGTTCTTAAGAGCTATCTGATGATATTTTTCTTTTTCAGCTTCGCGCTCTTTCATATGCAGCGATCTATCATAATATTTTAACGCTTTCTCGAAGCAATATTTCTTTTTATTCTCTGCCCATGATTCACCAGCAGCATCCAAAATATTATTCATGCCAGCGATCCAAAAGAGATTTCCTATGCGGATGTATGTGCTGATACAACCCATATCCTCCATTTCTTCTTTTTCTTCGAATTCCTCGATTTTTTTAATGATCGATGTAAGCTGTTCGATATCATCATTGCTGAATTTCATATTCGTTTCATCGTTCATCTCTAGAGGAACACCCAAATGTATCATGATTCTGTTGAATAGCGAAGCAGCCTTTTTATAATCCTCTTCACCAGCAACGATCTTGTTGACCTGTTCTTCTACCTTCATGCCATCTAAATGAATAGTATTGCCATCAGCAGTAGGTCCAATGAGCAAGAGGATATTGGCATTTTTACGAAGCAGAGTTATCGCATTGTCACCAATCAACATGGATGGACAGAACCAAAGTGGCGAGTCGTCGAACAGCTCATCAGCGCACTTGATACAAAGCAGCGAATCAACGATCTCACGGCCACACCTTAAACACTCCAATTCTACACCGCACGTGAATGCACTTGTTATCTTAAAAAACATTTGTTTTATTATGAAAGATATTATTTGAAACAAGTCATTAGATTCTATCGCATTCTTGTCAATTGACAAGAATATTACTGGTTAATGCCCTTGTTGACGCTCTCTAGTAGATAACTCTAAATACCTATAATTCCATAATTTTATCAATAAAAAGTTGAGGGGGAAAAGTATGAGGAAAAAGCTGTTAGTAATGGGAGTAGTAGCGATAGCATTAATTTCTTTTTCAGGCATAGTATCTAGCAGTGTATATATGCAGTATTGGGAGACAATGAACAGCAACGGCTGGATATACTTTGGTGAATTGGTACCCAACTTTACTTTCTATGGCAAGTACAACTATGTTAACCATTATGTCTGGAAAGAATTCAATGGTGAGATGTATGTACCAACACATGAGAACTGGCAC
>JAUWGG010000142.1 GCA_030606525.1 Methanobacteriota archaeon
ATTCAAACTCAGGATATACCCTTAAGTGCTGTGGCTGGCCACATCCTGGAACAGAGCAGTCAATAGACTGTCCAGGGCACTCCCTTCGGTGACATACTCTACCCAGTAGCGTTAGACTTTCATCAAAGAGGAAAACATCCCCGTTATGGTAATGCCTGCTCATCTCTCGTGCATACTTCGCTATGGTTGCTATCTCGTCAAGGTTACGAACAATGATGACCAGATCAAGATCATTTGGATAGGGGTCATTGCCTGCCACAGAACCCACGATGGCAATTTCGAGTGCACTCGATAGCTTATGTGCCTTTTCGGCGAACTCTTCGGCGGCAACTCTAAGTTTTTCATTCTCAATCATATCTTGCAATCGGGTTTAAACTTCTTATTCCCTTCTCTTTACCATCACACACATATCATGCACTACTTTTATGTTGTTTCGCATGCAAAAATTTAGCGCCTGCTCGGATTCTGAACCGGGTTGCATCCATACTCGCGCTATTCCCAACTCTTTGCATTCCACAACTATCTGTTCAGTTACTGCTGGCGGGACTACGGTATCAACAACGTCTGGCATTTCAGGCAGTTCGCTCAGCGAATGATAGCATCTATCGCCCAAGACTTCGTCTATATTCGGGTTCACTGCGTAAACTACATAACCTGCTTCTTTCAGGTCAACATATACCTGATGACCATATTTCGCAGGGTTGCTCGAGACGCCAACAACGGCAAAGACGTTTTGTTTCCTTAGGAAGTCCTGGATTATGTCTGCAGCCATCATACTCTTTTCGCTCACGTCTTAATTTATAATATGAGATGGAATTTTAATAATGATAGATTTTCTGAAATCTTTCTTTTAATACTTATTTTAATGAATCCTCTGGAATTAATGAAGCCCACCATTTGAGTAACGCACCCCTAACAATATATTCAAATGTATGAAGAAGAAGAAGAGGACTATCTTCTTTTACCCAGACACCTCCCAGTGTACTTGTTGATGATCCCGTTGGTACTTCGATTGGATAACTACCAGAAATCGTAGGGGGCATGCACATTGGAGCAGGAAAAGCCCTACTTCCATGAAGAGCATCTGATCTATATCCATAGATCTTTTCTAAAGTCTTTTTAATCTTCGTTTTACTCCATGGATGTCTATCAAATTTAGGTCTATTCTTTGGTGGCGATGGTAAAAATTCTAATACAAAGTCAATAAATTTCTTAGTAGCTCCCATATATTCCACGATATATTCGGCTACTATCTTAACGAGTTCTTGTCCTCCATGTTCATCTAATATTTTTTCCAACTCAGGTTTTGAAGCATGCAATTTCTCAACCGGGGTATATTCTTTCTTGCGCCAATGATTTGCCGCGGTTTCAATAGCTGAAACGAACATGACCCAGGCAAGGGCAGGTTCTGATTCAGCTATCCAAAGAGCATCTTGATATAGCCTAGAAGCCCGTACCAGAATTATCGCATCTTCTGGAGTTAAAGTTGAGTATGTTAATAACTGATTTAAATCATTAAGGAGTATTGTACGATGTGCTTCAGGGATAATCCGTTTTCCTTCACCCTCTAATAGAATAGGGTTTCTATCCATTTGATAGTGAAGGGGTTTTCCACGTGGATCTTCATTTAGGTCAAACGCTCTAGTAATTCCACCCGATTTAAATCTAACACCTAATATTAAGGATGCGAGAGCGGCAATCTCGTCATGTGACGATCCACCGTGATAAAGCGTATCATTTGTGCGCCTCATTTCGGCAGTAGATGGCAAAGATATTTCAGGGTATTTTTCTACCCTTAAAATAACACCCGGCGTAATAGAACCTGATGCTCTTGAAATAGCAATGGGGTTCAGGAATTGATAGGGACCAAATCCTTCAAGAATTTCTCCTGTAATATGTGCATCTGTAAATAAAGGGACCTCATAACCTCCCAATAAACTGCTATCCTGTGATGCTGCTTTCCAGTTTTCGTATGAAGGCGGACCCATATTTCTATTCACGAAATACCCTCCTAGAATTTTTTTTCCCTAAATGACCATTTCCACATTGCTTTAACATTCCCTTCCATCTTTTCTCACCTTAATATAATTTGGTTTTTGTTATAAACTTTCAACTATCGTTTCCGACTCTTTCACTTCGGGATCCAAAATCTCTTTCCTGCATGTAACCGCTTTCTTTAGCCACTCTCTCGCTTCCACTTTATCACCCATCGCCAAATATATTTCCCCCAGTAAATGCGCCGCATCGCCCTCTTGCCAGCGGTAGTTCATACTAACAGCTTTTTCGTATGCTGAACGGGCAAAGTTTTTGGCTTGCCTAGAATCATTTAGCGCTAGATATGCCTTTCCTAAAACTATCTCTGCCTCAGGCTCATAGAGCTTAAAGCATGTCCGCTCACAAATCTTCAGGACTTCTTTTGAATCACGAATAGCATCTTCATGTCTTCCTATATCTAAGTGCAGCCTGCCGGACTCAAGCAGTACCTCAATTTCAAGTTTAGGCACGCCAACCTTGCGAGCAATCTCAATAGCATTTTGAAGATGAACTTCAGCCTTTTTATGGTTATCCATTATCCTTTCAATAGCACCGTGGCAGCGGTGGCATGTTGAGATGTCGTTTGTCAAATTTTCACTTTGGCAATGCTCAAGGTTTTGTTTTGTCAGTTCAAATGCCTTATCAATTCTCTTAAGTGAGAGGAGGAAGTCAGCATACCAAACGCCTGTTAAACCCCAAAGCCGATAACCACTGCCCTTTCCTTCAAGCTCATCTGCCTGACGGAACTTCTTACCTGCATCTTCGCTTTTGCCCTGGAGATGAAGTATCCATGCAAGATATGCTTTTGAAACCACGATATACTTATCATACTCTGCTTTCTCTGCTGCATCAAGTGCATTCTTGGCACTTGAAAGCGCACGTTCAATCTCACCAGTTAGAAATTGAAGTTCAGCTAAGTTTTGATAACCTACAGAGGCAGCTTCCCAAATCTCGTCTTCAATTGCCAGATTTATTCTTCTAACAAGTAAGGTCTCACTTTCTTTTGGCCTGCCGGTATAAAGAAGTGCTATTCCTGCTTCATTGAGAAACAAGCTTTGGTGGCTCTTTTCACTTACAAGTGGCATTTGTGAAAAGTCGCCTTCCGGGAAGAAGGTTCTTACAAGAGAGAGGTCGGTTTCCCAGGCACCAAGTCTATTTGTTATAAAGTATTCATTTTTTCTTTTTATTTTCTCCCAATAAACATCATAGCACACCTCATCATAAAGCCCGGCGGAACATCCGTGATAGACCTGCTCAAATAATGGCTGCATCTCCTCTAATGTTTCAGGCCACTCCAGTGCATACAGGCCAAAGTACTGGTAGATGTGCTT
>JAUWGG010000164.1 GCA_030606525.1 Methanobacteriota archaeon
AACTTCAACTCTTTTACTTATCTTTCCTTTATTGAGAAGCGGTACGCCTTTTCCGTGCCATCCAACACCTTCATATTTCGAATCTCCATAGACCATAACATCTATTATATTTTCACTCCCATCCTTTAAGATCACTTCATCACCGCCATTATTCAGTTTTGGAGCGCTGCTGATGACGATCATCTGCTTTACAGTATCGTTCGAACCTTCATATTCAAAATCAGCTTTTATTAGCGTATCTTCGTAAAAAGAAGTTGCATTTTCCGTGATGTATTTCGCTCCCCTTCCTTTAATGATCGTATTCTTTGGAAAGATCGCTATTCCCTCCAAATCCGTGACACTCCAAAAACTGATATCAACATCTACATCCGTTGGATTACAAATTTTTATGAATTCATTATCTCTGTGAGCGTTATAATAAACCTCTGTAATTAATATCTCCTTTGTTTCATTACACCCCCCTCCATTTGAACGTCCAGGTGTCGGAACTGACATTACCCAATTATTGCTAGAATCTGTATCCAAACCATTTGGATATAAAGCAATCGAAAAACCTTCTTGAGCAGTTGCATTTGCTCCATACCACTCAATACCCAAAGGTGGATGGTCAACGGCTCTACCATCGCCATAAGCAACATAATCGATGATATTGCCGTTGCTGTCCTTTAGGAGGAGATCATCGCCATCGTTATTCCACGTAGCTGTTTTCTTTTTCATGTAGACATGCGCTGTACCATTCAAAAATCGCAGCGCATCTGTGCCATTGCCATTATGCACTAATACATATGCATGTCGTGGAACTATCAATGAAGGAAAAAGAATGTCATCTGGACCATCTCTATCAGTTAATATCCATCCACTCATATTTACAATTTCATCACCACAATTAAACAACTCGACCCATTCTCCATCTACTTCTGACCCAATCGGATTGTACAAGACCTCATTGATCACTATACTTCCTATGTCCTCTTCAGCGCTGCGATTGCGAATGCCTTCACACAGCACATTATCAACATTTAAATTTGGAATTGCGATCATGCTCAAAGCAATTATTAATCCGATTACCGCGCTCTTCACTCCCTCGCCTCGAAAGAAGAATGATCGGAGTTTATATAATGAGTAAGGGTACTTGTAGATTACATGTAGCAATAAGGATGCATTTCCAAATACCATCATCAACATCAATCTTTAAATCCCTGAAGATGTTTAAGGATGTGATAATTTGATATCAAGTGACGTGCAGAATAGAAGGATGACGAATAGTTTTAAGCTTACTAGAGTTGGAATAACTGGTGTAAAGAAACCGGTGAATATTCAAAGACCCGGTAGAGTTGTAACTTTAACTATAAATATGGATGCTTTTGTCGATCTACCTTCAACTCAAAAGGGATCGCATATGTCGAGAAATGTTGAAGTGATAAATGAAGTTGTGGATAAGAGCGTTAGAAAACCAGTAGCAAGTTTGGAAGCGCTATGCGCTGATATATGCAGATCCTTGCTGAAAAGGCATGAGTACGCTACTTACTCGGAAGTAAAGATGAAAGGGGACTATTTTTTGGAGAAGAAGACCTCTTCAGGTAGAAGAAGTTTAGAAGGTTACAAATTAATTGCTAAGGCAACTGCTAGAAGAAATGGCATATCTGTTAAGAAGATGATAGGCGTTGAAGTAATAGGAATGGTCACATGCCCATGCGCAATGGAGACTATTCGGGCAAACCTAATGTCCAAATATCCAATCTATAAAGAATGTTTGAAGGAAATACCGGTTATCACTCACAATCAAAGAAATGTCTCCACGCTTCTAATCGAAGTGCCAGAGAAATACGAGATCGAGGCTGATGATCTGATCCAAATAGTTGAAGAATCGATTAGTAGCCCAACATATGAGATATTGAAACGAGGTGATGAGGCAGATGTCGTTTATAAGGCACATTTAAATCCAAAATTCGTTGAAGATGTAGTTCGGGATATCTTAGCAAAAATTCTAAAAAAATATGCTGATTTACCTAATGAAGTTATTGTAACCGTTAGAAGTGAGAGTGAAGAATCCATACATAAGCATAATGCTTTTGCAGAAAGAGTAACAACACTTGGGGAATTGAGAAAATAGAATATCAGGAGGTCATAATTTGGTTAGGGTGATCGTGAGAGTTAAAGAGATAAGGGGAAGATGCGCTGTTTTCAGCGGAGGAGAAAAGATAATCATCGATGATGCTGAGATAAATCTGGAAGAAAGCGATAAGATCTGCATCCATGCTTTACCTTCCATTCTGCATTATATTACAGCACTGCGCGAAGGCATCGATCCCGTTAAATTAGGGCTTGGTAAAGAAGGAAAAAAAGGTTATGTTCAATGTGCTGACCCAGGTGAGCCATATACCTTAGGCGGAAAAGTGATATTTGAGATTGAAAGACTCGATTAATATCAACAGTTTCACATGATCTTATCTTCTATCTCTTATTTTATTAAAAACGGAGGGAAAAATTGCCAAAAGAACACCCAAAGGGCATGTTCGCATTCACCATAATCTGGACAGGTCAGTTAGTTTCACTTCTCGGAACAGCTATGACAGCTTTTGCCCTTATAATATGGGTCTGGCAGATCACAGGTGAGGCAACAGCATTGGCTCTGATGGCCTTTTTTCAGTTTGCGCCGCTGCTCCTAATGATTCCGATAGCAGGCGCTCTTGTAGACCGCTGGAACAGGAAACTGACCATGATGCTGAGTGACCTTGCAGCTGGTCTGGGAACCATCGCTATCTTATTGCTCTTCCTCACTGGAGTGCTTGAGATATGGCACCTGTACGCAATTGGCATATTCATTGGCACCTTCGGGGCATTCCAGTGGCCTGCTTACTCCGCTGCGGTCACT
>JAUWGG010000135.1 GCA_030606525.1 Methanobacteriota archaeon
AGATAGAGGATAACGTAAAAGAAATCGTGTCAAAAGTTTTGAAAGACGCAAAAGACAAGACAATCCTTCCAGGCGTTCCCGGAAATCTCATGGCGGATTTTAAGCAAACTATAAACTTTATTTCCGAGTTATCAAAAAATATAGGATGTAGCGATGAAATTGGAAGCATTTTAAAAGCGCTGAATGGAGAATGGATAAATCCAAACATCGGTGGCGACCCAATAAGAACTCCGGAGGTTTTTCCCACAGGTTCAAATATGTATGGGTTTGATGCAAGATTAGTTCCGAGCAGTTCCGCTTACAAAAAAGGTGTAGAGATTGCAGAAAAAACTCTGCAGCACTATTTTAAAATCCATGGTAAGTATCCAGAGAGTGTTGGAGTTGTTCTTTGGGGTTTCGAGACCATGAAAACTCGAGGCGAGACCATCGGTCAGATACTCCATTATCTTGGCGTGAGACCTGTACGAAAGAGAGGGCCATGGGTCACAGATTTAGAATTGAGCCCTTTGGAAGAACTTAAAAGACCGCGAATTGACGTAGTGGTTACTATCTGTGGCATCTTTAGAGACACATTTCCAAATTTGATAGTGCTGTTAGATAAAGCGTTTAAATTAGTTTCATCTTTAGATGAATCTTCGAAAGATAATTATGTAAAAAACCATACATCGAAAATCTTGGAAAAAATAAGGGCGAATGATACTCCCAGAGCGGAAAGACTTGCAAGCCTGAGGATATTTGGTCCAAGTTCTGGCGAGTATGCAACATCTGTACGTGCTCTGATCGAAACTGCGAATTGGCAAGATGAGGAGCAGTTAGCAGAAGCATATATTGACTCTATGCAGCATGCATACGGAGAGAATTTAAATGCGAGGGTTTCTCCAGACATCTTAAAAGAACTTCTGGGAAACGTAGATATGACTCTACAAATACGAGATACAAATGAATTTGAAATAACTGATTTGGACCATTACTACGAATTTTTTGGTGGTTTATCTAAAGCTGTAGAGTCCGTTAAGGGTAATAAGCCAGAAATGGTGATAAGTGATACAACGAAGGAGATTACACAAATTGATGATGTTAAAAAGTTTATAGATAGAGGTGTAAGGACAAGAGTTTTGAATCCTAAATGGATAAATGAGATGCTGAAGCATGAGTATCACGGAGCTCAGAAGATTTCTGATACTGTGGAATATGTGCTCGGGTTAGCAGCTACTACGAATAAAGTTGATAACTGGATATGGAGCGATATTGCAAAGCGCTATATCTTTGATGACGAGATGCTCAAAAGGTTGACGGAGAACAACAAATTTGCAGCCGCAGAAATAATGGAAAGAATGTTTGAAGCAGAAAAAAGAGGATACTGGAAGGCAACAGAAGCGGAATTAGATGAATTGAGGAAAGCCTACCTTGGGATTGAAGGACACATAGAGGATACATTGTAGGTGATTAAAAACATGATAGAAACTGAAAGAACAGGAACTGGGAAGAATGTATATCCAGAATATTACGAGGCTGCGGCAGCAATCGCCCAGCCCCGTCATTTTCCAAGTCCGGTAAACGACCCAAAGTGGATAAAATCTGCAATTGATTGGTTTGTGGAATCGCGAACTGCGATGGAGGTTGGACCCGGTAGGGGTGAGTTTGCCGAGACGGTTGTAAGGAAGAGGGGGGAGCTCAAAAAATATTATATTGTTGATATGTCCGGAGGGATGTTGAACGTGGTAAGAGAACGCATTCGGAATGTAGAAACAGAAGTAGAAATAATCTTTATCTGCGCTGATGTGGATTACGATCCTCTGTTCGAGATTCCGGATCGCTCTGTTGACCGGATCACCATGATCAATGCTTTTCAGGACATTAATCCTTTGACTGCACTCAGAGTATTCAGGCGAATACTCGCTCCTACTGGTTTATTTCGAGCTAACGTTCTTAGCAGAGAGCTTAGAGAAAAGTACTGCCTTGAAGATGATTTTTTCGATAGGAAGACAGGATGTTTCTATCTTACCCACCATCCCTCCATTGAGAACAAAAGGGGAATAAACCCGATAGGCTCTATCACCAATAAGGACGGCGAAAAGATACCTTTTTATCGGATATTAAAATCGTACTATCGCTCGGAACTTGATAAGATTTTCAACGAGTGTGGATTTGAAATCATATCAGAGACCCCAGTTATTCTGCCAAAGAATGTATGGATGAACTCAGTAGCAGCACAAGGCAAAGAGCATACTAATACCAAACGATTAGAACTTATTGATAAATTTGGTGGCTATCCGAGTAGTGTCGATATTATTGCAAAGCCGTTGACTAACCTAAAAATTAAAGGTGGGCTATAAAAAATGAAAATAACCTGCATCTCGACGGTTCCAACTCCAGTACTTGCTGAGGCAATGAATGAACTAAACGAAGAATTTGGACTCAATGTAGCTTTCAAAATATACTATCCCAACCAGATAGATGAGGAAGAGGTTGAAGAGGAGACCGTTAAAAATGACCTGAAGGAATCGGATATAGTCCTGATTGACATAAGAGGCGGGGGAAAGTCAAGTGAAATCGCTTATGATGCGTTAAAAGCAGAGAAAAACATCGTTTTAAACCTCATAGGTCCCATGAGCAAACTAATGGAGATAACAAGGTTAGGTTCTTTCTCAGGCGGAAAAATTGCAGATAAAATAAAATCTTCCACTGAAGTTAATAATCCAGAAGAACCGTGGCAAAAGATAGAGCGAGCTCAAAATCTGGTGGTGACGGCAGCAAAAGTCTTACCAATCAAATCCATACGTGATGCGAGAAATTATATTAAGATAACCAAATACTGGAGATACGGGGGCAAGGAGAATTATTATAATCTGTTCCTGCTTCTTCTTAGAGAATACTTTGAATACGAGCTGCCAAAGGCAAAAGAACCTGTTGAATTCCCGGAATATGGCATCTACCATCCGACATACGGGCATTTTACCGACTTAGAGAAATTCATCGAAATTTCGGGTTTCAACGGTGGTACGCCAACCATCGGAATGCTTTTTTACGGTGGGATGCATTTTGATCAAAGTATTGCAACAATAAAGGCATTTATAAATGAATTCGATGATTTCAACGTCATTCCTGTTTATTCAGATAGTATTCACAACTTGCGGGCAATAAGAGAATATTTCTTACACAATGGCAATTCTTCCGTTGATGTTGTGATTAATCTAATGTGGTTCAGGATAAACGGAGGTCCTCTTGGTGGAAACCCTGCTTTGACTGCTGAATTACTGAAAGAATTGAACGTGCCTATTTTCGCTCCCGCACCTATGTTCGTGCGAGAAGTGGAAAAATGGAAAGAATCGGCAACTGGTCTTTCGCCAATCGAGATTATTGCTGCTGTGATCTGGCCTGAACTCGATGGATGCATTGAGCCCATACCCTCCTGTGGAATGCAAAATATAATGGTAGGAGAGATGGAGGCGAAGGAAATCGCACCGATTGACGACCGTATTGCACGCATTGCAGGCAGGATAAGAAATTGGCTGAGATTGAAGGAGATGCCAAATAACGAAAAGAGAATCGCTATTATAATGTACAACTATCCGCCAGGCGAGGAGAACATAGGAAAAGCGGCTTATATT
>JAUWGG010000108.1 GCA_030606525.1 Methanobacteriota archaeon
AATCTTCACTATCCGAATCAACTACTATTATCTCCAAAGGCGGTTCTTGAACAACCAAACTGTCCAATAGATCTCTAATATGCCGTCCCTCGTTCTTTGTTGTGAGCACCACACTGATGAACATGATAACTTCTCACCTTACTTTCCTTTTAGATCCTTATGGTTCTTTCCTCATGAAGCGATCTTTTTGCAGCTTCGATCATTTCAATCGTCTTAGCTCCTATTTCCCCGCTGTTGGTACCAGTTTTTCCTTTTTCAATGCAGTCCCTAAAATGTGCTAATTCATCTAGTATTGTATTGTTTCTTTGGATGTTTAGACTGTATTCGTAATCGCTCTCATAGACTATTACTTCCTGAGCCACAGCATTGATCCTAGCATATCTATTCCTGCCTGCAATGAATACTTCTCTAACTTTGCCAGGGATCAGCCAGCTTATCTCCACGTGTGCTATGACATCGTTATCAAATTCATTTATTATGTATGCCATTTCTTCCAATTCATTTCTTCTATAGGCTTTGGCTACACAGGTGACCTTCCTAGGCCATGCATCTAACAGATAATTCAGAATGTCAAATGAATGAGGTGCTAGATCGAACAAAATATCTCTATTTTCAATAGGAGGCATCAACATGGTCCACTGCAGTTTGATGAAGAAGATATCTTGAAAGAAGCCTTTGTTTATTAGTTCCCTGATCTTAGCCAGTGCGTTATTGAATCGGTAGATGTGACCAACTGCAAAGACCAATTTTTTTTTTCTTAGCGAGCTTGACCAATTCCCTTGCCTTTTTAGAATTCAAAGTAACCGGTTTTTCTACCAATGCATGTTTACCCGCTTCGAAAGCATCCTTGCATATCTGATAATGCGTTTCATTCGATGTGCAAATACTTACAGCATCTATATCAGGTGATTCTAAAACTTCCTTATAATCTGTGGTAACATGAGGTATGCCGTATTTATCCTTACAGAATTTGAGATTTTTTTCATCTAGATCGCACACCATAGCCAAATTTACGCCGTCAAGCCATTGATACTCATGCACATGTTTCTTCCCCCAATAGCCCGCGCCTATCACTCCAACATTTACCTTCTTCATTTCATCAACCCTTAACATTTCTTTCGTCATAGAATTCTTCTATCTTCTCACACACATATTCAATTTCTTCCTTCGTCAAATCAGGAAACATAGGCAGCGATAATACTTCTTCTGAATGCTTTTCACTTATTGGATATTCCCCTCCCCTGTATCCATATAATTTTTTATAGATCAGCTGCAGGTGAATAGGGATCGGATAGTATATGCCGCATGAGATCCCATTACTTTCAAGCCAGCTCTTTAGCTCATCTCTATGTCTTGCTTTTATCACGAATAGATGATAAACGCTCTTCACATCCACCTCTTTCGGCGGCAGAATAATGTCTCCAATGTTTTGGAGTTTGTTGATATAGATATCAGCGTTCTTTCTTCTTTTCTCATTCCATTCATCCAGGTTTTTTAATTGAATGATGCCAATAGCCGCGTTCGCCGTGTTCAATCTGGCAGTATATCCCACCACATCCATCTCATTCCACGTAGATCTTCCGCAATTTCTCAATTTCTCAATTTCTTTCGCTATAGACTCATTGTTAGTAACGATCATTCCACCATCGCCGCAGACCGTCATGTTCTTCGTGGAATAAAAGCTGAAACATCCAATATCTCCAAGAGAACCCACCTTTTTGCCTTTATATAAAGCTCCATGGGATTGACATGCATCTTCGATCACAAACAGATCGAATTTATTTGCCGCATCCAGAATACCATCCATGTCGCAAGGATAGCCATACAAATGAACTGGCATGATGCCTTTTGTTTTGGGTGTTAAGCGGTCGATTATTTTGTTTGGGTCCAAGTTGTAGGTGTCATCTATGTCACAGAAGATCGGTGTGGCACCAGCATGCAAAATGCAGTTGGCTGTCGCGATGAACGAAGTGGGTGTGGTAAGCACCTGCTGGTCTTTTTTAATTCCCGAAGCTAATAAGGCTAAATGCAGTGCATTGGTTCCGGAACTGGTTGAAACTGCGTAATCCGTATTACAGTATTTGGCAAATTCCTCTTCAAATTTTTGAACACTTTCACCTAGAACGAATCTTTCATTTCTAAGGGCATTAACTGCTGCTTCCTCCATCTCTTTGTTAAAAACAGGTTTGCAAAAAGGTATCTTCACGACCATCACCTCTTCCGCACTTTGGCTGGATTGCCGTAGACCATCTCATTCGCCTTCACGTCCTTCGTCACAACGCTTCCAGCACCTACCATTGCATTTTCTCCTATCGTCACACCGCACAATATAACTGCACCTGCGCCAATAGAAGCGCCTTTCTTTACTACTGTTGGCACAATCTTCCAATCCCCTACTGCTCTGGGATACTTATCATTGGTGAAACACACATGCGGACCGATGAAAACATTGTCTTCTATGGTTACGCCAGTAGGAATGTACACAAAAGCTTCGACTTTACAATTGTTACCGATCTTAACGCCCCGCTGTATCTCAACGAAGGCAGCTATCCTGCAGTTATCTCCAATCTCACAGCCGTACAACTGCGTGAAATTTCTAACAATTGTATCCTTACCGATCTTCGCATCATCGATTATGTAATATTTCGCTAAAAGCTTCATAACGATCCTCCTTTTCGACCAACAGCCATATGACCATTCTCTTTCACTCTGAATGAAGGGCAATAATACCTTTGCTCTACTTTTACTTTTCGGCCAATATCTTCGATTATTTTTTCGCTTTTATTGTTATCTGTAAACTGTATAAACGATGATACTCTACCTCCGGTTACTACATAAAAATAGGATGGAATCTCCCTATGGTGGTCTATTCATTTTTAATTACTAACCTATTGGTGAACTTCATGTCAACATTATATTATAATAATGATGTTCTACTATATTTCTTCTGACTGTAAGGAAAAGGGGACTATTTGCGGGGGTGGATGAACTATTTTTACAT
Organism: Methanobacteriota archaeon; assembly: GCA_030606525.1. Lineage (GTDB taxonomy): Archaea > Thermoplasmatota > Thermoplasmata > JAUWGG01 > JAUWGG01 > JAUWGG01. The sequence continues at coordinate 3,002 of JAUWGG010000108.1, forward strand.
ATGTTATTTCGAGTTTTGGGACATACGTTGCATCATCGCTGTGAAAGATTTTACGAGCATAGAAAATTCCCGAAGTTCTAAGGTCTTTGATCAAAAACCCACAATTATCATATGTACCATCATACCATCCTCTTACAACAGCAGTAAGCTCTCCTGAGGTAAAATTTTCATAGGCATTTGTGGCAGCTGACAGAGTTCTACTCGCCAATACAACATAATCAAGTGTACCACCTGGACTCGCCCAGGTCAAGGGATAATCGTGGTGATACCACGTAGCACCATCATCAGCTGGTCCTGAGAATGTTCCAGTTCCTTCTTCCCAACTTTCAGTTAAACGATATACACACAAAGTTGTAGCTATCGAATCTTTCTCAGAAACAGAGAAATAGAGTTTGAGCACTGCATTGGTTATAATTATGTCAGTTGGAAGGCTATCAATGTTAAATTCAACCAAAGAACGTTGATCCACATTGGCAGTCCATGGATCACCAAACCCAGCAATGAGATCTGAACGAGCACCAGAGTTAAAATCTGCCCTAGGTGCATATGATGTAAACCATGTCGTTTTCGTACTCAAAAATGTAACTGTTTGCTGAGAAATGTCACTACCAAATGCATTTTGTTTGAACTCAGAATAATCATTTCCAATGACTGAGTTAGTCATACTAGGAATGGGGTATGCTATTATCAATGAAGATAATACTATTAACCCAATAGCTAGTATACTAAATTTTCTCTTCCAAAACCCTCTCAATCTAATCATTAAACTTTTCACCATTCTCCCCTCCAATTGATTTATGGTCTTTTATCTTCTTTATAAAAAACTAATGTGAATGAGGAATATATAAGTGTTGCTGTTTTTTATTTTGTGTAATGAGGTAAAAGGATTTTATAATGGATTTTTTTTATTTTTCACTTTTAACCTACGTTTTTCGCAAGTTTAATAAATACTTTACTCATAACCACGTTCGAATGAAAAAAGTTGTTATGTTATTAACTAATCCGTTTAGACCTGACCCTAGGGTATACAAAGAAGCTAAGACATTGGTCGAAGGAGGGTATGATGTTACTATTATTGCTTGGGATCGAGAGGGTGGTTATCCTGAAGAAGAAACACTTGACAACATCAGAGTTCATCGCATACATTTAAAATCAAAATATGGAGATTTCATTTCATTCATCACCAAACTACCTCTATTTTGGTTAAAAACCTTTTCTCTCCTTCTTAAAACAAGTTTTAATATT
>JAUWGG010000089.1 GCA_030606525.1 Methanobacteriota archaeon
AATTACCGGGTTCATCGTTACCTTGTTTTTTTCTAATGACATATAACATCACCTCTTTCTTCATTATTATTCTGTTAATCTTTTTTTGATATTTAATCCTTACGTTATATATAAATATACATTCTATGAATGAAAATTCAAGCTAGGATTAATGAATTAGAAGATCATTGGCAAATACTACGTTAAATGTTCAATAAATATATTTTATTTACATTTCTTCCGGTGCAGCTATTCCCAAACAATCCAGCGCATTCTTCAATACCAGCCTGGTCGCATCTACTAGAACCAATCTAGCATTTCTTAAATTCTCATCAGCATGCAGCACTAGACAATCTCTATAAAATTGGTTGAACAATGAGGCCAGTTGATACGCATAGGCAGCTATCAAGTGGCATTTTCTTCCCTCAGCACTCTCCCCTATCACAGCGGGGAATTTAGCCAGGTTTCTAATGAGGTTCTTCTCACTTTCATGGATCAAAAGCGATGATTGATAATCCCCATAACCTTCCGATTTACGAAGAATGCTGCAGGCACGAGCATGCGCATATTGAATGAATGGTGCGCTATTTCCTTCAAAATTTAGGGCATCTTCCCATCTGAACACGATCTTTTTTTCCGCTTGTACCCTTATGATATTGTATCGAATGCTGCCGATACCAACTATTTGCGCTATTTCCCGCATTTTTTCTTCAGGTAAGCCAGCTCTTCTCTTCTTTACCTCATTATGAGCTCTCTTAACTGCCTCATCGATAAGATCATCCAACCATACGACCCGACCTTTCCTCGTTGCCATCTTTCCTTCTGGAAGGGAAACAAAAGCGTAGAATATGATCTCTGGTAATTTTTTCACACCTAGGAGTTTAAGGCCTACATCAACCTTTTTAGTTTGAAATTTGTGGTCCTCCCCTAAAACATCAATGACCTCATCGTAATGCTGAGATTTAGATAGGTGGTAGGCAATGTCCCTTGTAGCATACAAGGAAGTGCCATCTTTTCTTGTGATAAAGAACCTTGTGTCCAATCCACTTACACCGAAATCCTCCATTTCTATATATCCCACACCATCTTCTTCTTTATAATGGCTGCTCGTCTTCAATTTCTTTATGACATCATTTACTACTCCCTCATCGATTAATTCAGATTCCCAAACGAAACTATCTATGAAAACATCTATCCTTTCTAATGATTGGATAATACCATCCAATACCAGTTGGCAATATCTTTTTATTTCCTCTCTAGCCTTCTTGGTTTTTAAAATCTCTTCATTAGTGGTGAGGAGGTGAGAAGGTTTATCGATCTCAAGAAGTATACTCTCTATTTCCTTATTGATCTCTTCTTTCTTTTCCATAAGCTCATTTGCTTTTTGATAATATTTTACCATAACATGATCTATTTTTTTACCCTCTTCCTTTTCAATCTCCTCTTCACCAATTTTTCTCTTTCCCCAAGCTAGGACAGCCGTTTGTTTTCCCATGTCGTCTACATAGAATTGGGTTTCAACATCATAACCGCTTTTTCTTAAAATTCTTGCCAATGTATCGCCGATAATAGGATTCCTAGCCCGACCAACATGAAGGGGGCCAGTTGGATTAGCGCTTGTATGCTCGAGTATGATCTTTTCATGTTTTTTATCAAGATTTCCATAGTCCTCTTTTTCCTTAGTTATAGATCTTAGGGTAATTTCAGCTAATTTATCACTATTTATGAAGAAGTTAACATACGCGCCCTTGTTCTCGACCGATTCAATGAACTCACTTTTTTCAATATTCTTGGCGATTTCTTCTGCTATTCGCATCGGCCCTTTTTTTGCAATTTTTGAGAGCGCGAAGCAGGGAAAAGAGAAGTCACCCATTCCCTCAGGTGGAGCAGCAACAACAATTTCTCCATCAAAATTCAATTTCTTAAGAACATTGATTAGCTGTTCCTTCACCTCATCCTCGATATAACCCCATGGATCCGTCATCTTTTCGCCCCTACTTTGAATCGCAGAATTCCAGCGAATCCATCGAAAGCCCTAAGGAACAGGTCTCCTTCTTCCGATTCAGTTGAAATTAACTCTACAGATGTACCAACCTCATCCGCCATGTTGTAAAATTCGTCTATTATATCTGTTTTTTCAATGATGACCAACGAAGATTGACACTTTGGACATTTTATAGGAGACTCATCAACGTAGCCCTCATAACTTTCAATTGTACTGTAATCGCAATTCTCACATTTCCTCTTTATTCTAAGTTTGCGTAATTCTTCTGATAATAATAATACATCTACGGCACCGATCTTTAGGGCATGGCGCACGTTGTCCTCGCCATAAGCAGCCAAGCCACCGTCTTCCTTTCTGATTTCATTGAGAAAGCGCTGAATGAGCTTTTTCTCTCTGATCAAATCTAAATTTGCAAGGGCAGAAGTAGCATTTTCAACCAACTCTCTTAAACCGTATTCGTTCGTATAGCCCGTATCGAAGGTATCTATGATCTTTTTCTTAAGCTCATGATGAATATATTCTCCTTTAACAAAATACTCCTTAGTCGCACCCGGACCCCCAACGATTATCCCCATCATATCCTTCTCATTTAGAAAAGCCCCATTGACCAATCCACCGATCTTCTTGAAGTAGTCATGTGCTGCGATCTCTATCAAACGCTCAAATCGACGTGCGGATTGCCCTCCTTTGCTATGTTTGCTCGGTACCAACGATTGAACGTTTTTAATAGGTTCAACCCTTTTTCCTTTCAGTATGCCAATCGTTGCTTCACTTCTATCTATAACCAGTAAACCATAGTTCTCCTTTTCCGTTAACATCTCTTCCAAAGGTAAGGTGTAAAATTGAGAATCACATCTGTATAGGAAAGTTACGATAGGATCTGCCGGCTCTAGAATAAAAGAGACCATGGTTGTTTGATTCGCTGAGGCGACAATATGACCAACAAAAATTGCAAGACCGTTAGCAGGAGGCGCCTTAAAATACTTCAATTTAGATAAAATGGACTCGATAGCTGCCGTCACATTCTTTCTTGTGCCCTTTGATTTGATGTTGGAGGATTGAGAGTATTCATTGCGCAGGTAAGCCACAACATCTGAGATCCTTTTATCGGGAGGAATGTATAATGAGATAAGCTCGGTTCCCCTACCGCTTTGCTCTTTTATTTCCTCCAGTTCTCGTTTGAATTTATATTTTTCCTTATCGGACATCTCGACCATTTCTTTCTCCGTAGTATATGCAGGTTAACGATATATTTTTATTGCTTAAGGGGTTACACTTTAAAGAGCGCATATGGTGGGAAGATGGAAAGGATAGTGATATCAATTGGCGGATCGGTTTTGGTACCCGACAAATCAGACAGGTCATACATTGAATCATTGGCAGCATTGTTAAAGGAATTATCTAAGGAATATAAGATTTATGTAGTAGTTGGTGGAGGAAAGATCGCTCGTTATTATATAAACGTCGGTCGTGCTTTAGGAGCGGGCGAATCCTATCTGGACGAGCTTGGCATTGCTGTGACAAGATTGAATGCCCGTCTTCTTATAACTGCATTGGGTGATGAAGTATACGATAAACCAGCAAAGGATTTTGATGAGGCCGTTTACGCTGGCGAAACCCATAAGATCGTTATCATGGGAGGTACTCATCCAGGTCATACAACGGATGCGGTTGCAGCGATGCTCGGTGAAAGGATTAAGATAAAACGGTTAGTGAATGCGACTTCCGTAGATGGGATCTATACATCAGACCCTAAAAAGGACAAGAACGCAAAAAGAATTGAAAAGTTGAATTATGATAGGCTGATCGAATTGACCTTAAAAACGAGAAAAGGTGCAGGTCCGAACATCGTCTTCGATCCATTGGCAGCAAGAATAGTGAAGCGCGCAAGAATTCCTCTTTGCGTTGTAAACGGACGTGATTTAAATGCGCTTAAAAATGCGATCCAGGGAAAAGAGTTCTACGGCTCAACTGTGAGGTGAGGAAGTAATGAAATTTAGAGGTTTCATATCCGTCGATTTGAACGAGCATCCCAAACTCCTCAGATTCTACAGCTCATTGAAGCAAACTAACGCTCCGTTAAGAATGGTAGAAGTGGAGAACATCCATCTAACAATGAAGTTCTTGGGGGATATGGATGCGCTTCTCATTGATAAAATCGCAGAGTTGATGGAACAAGCTGTAAAGGATGTTAAACCATTCACTGCAAGATTTGAAGGCACTGGTGCATTTCCAAATACCAACTACATGAAGGTTATTTGGATCGGTATGAAGAACGCCGAGCCACTGATAAATATCGCTGAATTTTTGAATGAAGAATTGCAGTCAATTGATTTTAGGAAAGAGAAAAGGGGATTCTCCCCTCACATTACTCTTGCGAGAGTAAAAGGCAGTAGAAATAAGGAAAAAATCCAGCAGCTTCTAAGGGAAAATGAGAATACTATATTCGGAGAGCAGTTGATCGATAACATTAGATTGAAGAAAAGTATATTGAGTCCAAAAGGACCAACTTATTCTGTAGTGAAAGAGATGAAATTTGGCGGAGTGGAAGAGTGAACAACGTTGTTTTAAAAGTTCACTTCACATCGGAAGTTAGAAATATTTAAATGAAGGCCCCAATTTTCTATGAGATTCCAAATCTAAACAGTTTATCCCAAAATATTTTCTTTCCTTCCTCCCAATTTTTAAATCCATTATTCCCGCCTGGCCATCCTCCTGTAGGTGAAAATGACATCCAAACGATTTTCCCCTTCTTCCATTTTCGGGAGACAATTATAGGGTACTCTGTTGAACCTT
>JAUWGG010000122.1 GCA_030606525.1 Methanobacteriota archaeon
CACCATATCTGGTATGTTCATATTTGGTTTGATAATTTGCCTGTTTTATCTCTTTCCGTTCTTGCTCTATTTTGTCAAGCCAATATATTGTCTGTTTATGGGCAATATCAGCTTTTAGTTTCAACATTTGTTTATCAAACCAACTTGGGCGAGAACGAAATTTATTCCATATATGATTGATCGTAATTCCGATTTTCACGAAATAATTGAATGGAAGTGGGTAATATATTGCGATATCAGCGCAGAACTCATAATATGCTAATCCATAATACCAAGATGGTAATCTTTGTCCTTGCCTTTTTTCTTCCCTTGTGATTTTCATTTCTTTGCCTTTCTACCAATCAATGCTTTAAAAATAGTTTGTAGCTCTCCAAAATCGTTTATTTCATGTGCTATATCACTTTCATGGCTAAGCAACCATGTGATAAGGTCCTGTATAATTTCGCGGTCTACACTATAATTACTCATTTTTCGTTCCTTCCTTTGTTGGCTTGTTCATAGCGCCCATCTGTGAAACTAATGCGCTCATCTGAGCCTTGTAAATTTCAAGTTGAGGTCCGGCTTCCTTCGCTTCAGCTTCAGCAAGTGATTTTATCGTATCTGCCTGGAGCTTCACCATTTCATAATGAGATTTGACCAAATCGAGCTGGAATTTCTGCCCCTCAAGCTGCAATTTCTGCATTTCAAGGACTACCTGCGGGTCTGGGGGTGGTTCTCCCACTTGCATCAATTCTTCAGTATCAGAGATATCCAGGGCTTCAAGAAACCGTCTTTTGATGACCTCATCGTTATACACACCCTTTCCTAAGAATTCCATTAAGGCTTGGGCTTTCATCCCCTTTTCAGCATCGGACACTTCTTCAGGATTGCTCACGGGCTGAACATCACAATCTTTATCCTTATAATCCTCTCTTGAAATAGCTTCAGGTTGATCCAAAACCGTGAAATAAGCAATATCATCAAGAAAAAGTCTGTTCAATCGGTACAGTTTTTTGAATTCACTCTTTAAGGATCGATGAGTCCGTTTGTAGACCGCGGAAAAAACCTTCAGACCTTGCTTGATTAAATTGATGGTCGTTGTCGCGGGTGTGCCTTTAGGCGGATTCTCACCGGCAAGCGATTCCGTAACGCTAACAAGTCTTTCACCGGCTTCAGTCATCATGCCCAGAAGCATAAAAAGAACCTGTGAGGGCTCAATTCTGGGTCTCGGCAAAACAGATTTTCTTATGTCATCGCCCGAATAATTGATATGTACCCATTCATTGAGTTTGAATTTTACTACACCTCCGCCCCCACCCTTAACCAGACTCACGCCTTTCCCTAAAAATCCACCGCCATAATTATCAATTGTGCCTGCATCGAGCATCTGATTTATCGTGGTATTGATGGTCTTGTTTATCGGACTTGCAAGAGATCCAAAGCCCATTTCATAAAATCCACCATCAAAGGCAGGTATCATGGGGTATTTTGTGAAATACTGAACAGGTTCTATCCTGTATATCTTGCCCTTTCTATTGATCTTTATGCCATCGCTATCATATCGCGCGAGAACACGAACAACCTTTTTCGTATCATTGTGAATAGTGCAAATATAGGGTTCCTTGTATCCATCATCATCCAGATCCCAATATCTATGTTGTTCAAGGAAAAGATGGTGAGTATCTTCATCGGGATTGGGCTCATTCTCACTTGCAGCAGGTATATCAAGATTCTCAATGTCCAAATACATTCCTGCCCTTACCCTTTCAACATACTCGTTCTTTGTGAGGGGTAACTTATGTGTTGCCCGAGGTTCAAGACTTTTCGCTTTGTAATTCACAACCAAATCATCAGGTCTCACCAATTCTGACACATTCCGACCAAGCGCCGGGTCAAAATATGTTTTCTTGAACTCACAGCCCTCAATCGGAAGAACTGTCAAAAGCCTATCCATTTGATCTTCCCATTCTTCCATCTCTTCCAAAAGCTGATAATTCATATGAGTGCTTATGCGTTGCGATCTTGCAGCTTTCTCACCTCCTTCATCCTTGCCGGTAATTTTGCCTTTAACTATGTTTCTGCCTTTGACTATGGCCGGATATGCCCTAGCAGCAAACTGTATGGCAGCAATCGAGAGAAGTGGATACTTTATGTTCGCCGCATTATCAAATGGCTCGTTTTTCTGCTCAAGAGTCTGATTGGCGAGTTTGATGATCTCTTTATTCCGTTCTTTCCACTCTTCCCGGCTTGTCTCGTCCTTCTCATAATCCTCCACGACTTTAGAGCCTATTTTATTCAGGGTCTTTTCATCCAGAGTTTCCGCTATATTATTGGAAGATAAGAAGGTGTCTAGTTTGGTTTTGATGTCATCTGGCATGATTGCTCCTTATGCACCGTTTGAATAAATAGCATCTACATCGTTGTAAAGAATCCACATATCTATAGACAAAGATTCAATTGCATCTACCTTTATTTTTAGATTTGCTGAATCTGGTAAACTCAAAATTTCATCAATTCTTTTTTTATCATTTTTGCCAACTATGATGCCAATTGGCATTTCTTTAGTGATTTTTTGGAGTTTCCTATAGGCATCCTCAAAACTACAAAAAGTTAAATCAGCATCTATTCCTACATGAATCATTGCTCTCCTTTGTTTTTTGCATTCTCAAATAAAGCCACATCCCAACTATGTTTGGCAATTTTCCGCAAAATCCGAATAATAGGCTTTAAGTACCATTTCGTGCCATATGTTTCATTGAAATACAGATCAAATTCTTTGTCGTATGGCCACCAAGACAAATTTGGAAATTCATAACTAAAACACATGCCTTCTGGTTTTATCGGTGCTAAACCAAAACCTGGAAGTGTGTCAATATCCTGTCTGAGCATCTCGTCCTCCCATTTCGTAAGAAGATTCTTCATAACCTTCTTCTTCTGACTCTGTGTATTGTGTATTTAAGAGAAGTAAGCGATAAAGGTTCTCCATGAAGTGAAAATTTTTCTGTGGTTTCTGTGTATCCTTATCCCACATCCAACCTTCAAACTCATAAATCGTTCGTATAAGATCATTAAAAGCAAATATGGAGGCCTCTTTATTAGGACCAACAAGATGATTCTTTATCTCCAGTATGCCAGAAGCCTGATCCTTGCTGGCAGTCTCAAGAATATATCCATGCCTCATCAAGACCTGCTCTATCTTGTCAAAAGTAGTGTTTTCCTCATTGCTATCGCCCTTCGCAAGTGGATCACACAATATCGTTCCCACCCGAAAAGCATTTCTTGATATCATCCTGACAATCTGCTCTCCAATCCAAGTTCCATCTCCGTGTTCCCATATCTCATTTATGACATATCGCCTATTGTCGGGAGCAGTAGCCACAAACAAAATAGCCTGTTCTACTCTAGGGTGTGAATCAATGGCTATATCCACTATCCAATCAAGCGGAATCTGAAAACGATCTCTGAGATGAAGTTTCCTATCATATTTGGGGAATATAAGCCCACTCATGTAGGAAGGAACACCTTCTAAATGCTGTTCTTTTTCTTCATCTGTTAATTTATTGCCATATTCATCCAAACCTTCTTGTGTGATTCCATATCCAACATTATCGGAACTTCTAGTATGCACGTTAAAAACAGTGGGATCGGGTCTTCCGTTTTTTAATTTTTTTTGGATTATCGTTTGATGTATCCAAGGCTCTTCCAACAAAGTAGCTGCTATGAATTCTCTTCCTTTTCTATCCACAAGACCCCTTGCATTGGCTATATAAATTTCATGGTTTGGGGGTTCATCGTATAAAATCAAATCACCATACCAACCACGATGCACTCTGGGATCTTGGTTATTGCTTAGAATATTCAAGCTACTGCCCGTTTTAACATCTATCCATTCTGTGTCTGGAATAATTC
>JAUWGG010000083.1 GCA_030606525.1 Methanobacteriota archaeon
TATAATAATATCTCTGTCCAACAACGATATCCCTATCCACCCAATTTGTTTTTGTTATTCCTTTAGCAATAAGGGTGCCTGTGGTATTGATATCAAATGACCTGTAAATATTATAAGAGATCACATCAGTTTCATCTGGAGGATACCAGTCGAGATATATGCATTTATCTTTTACCTTAGCACTCAATCCTATTGGCGCTCCTGGCGGGGTTGTATCTATGGGTACTGCACCAACAGCTAATGATCTCTGCGATTCTGTTATGATTGAGTATATTATACCATTCAAATTCACATCAATTCTGATAGAAGTGGAAATTGTGTAATAATAAGTCACACCATCTATCAAATTATCATCGATATAATTTTGAACATTGTCTGAAGTTTTTACTATTAAATCATAGGTCATATCATCAATACTTCTATATAATGTATAACAAAAGATGTTTCCAGCGCTCAAATTCCAACTAATATTCAATGCATTTCCTATTGGTATTGGTACCACAGTCAGATCTGTCGGTGGAACTGGTATTGCATGAGGAATGCCGCTCACCGCTTTTGATTCTGGACTTTGATTAGGAACTTCATCAATTGCTGAGATTTTGTAGTAATACATTATTTCGTTGGTTAAACCCATATCTGTGTAAGTGTTATCAGTTGAGACTTCTGCAACTAAGTCGTACAGAGCATTGTCTGTACTCCTATATATTCTGTAGCCAGCAATATCCTCTTCTGTATTTTTTATCCATATCAAATTTAGTTCACCGTCTACACCTGCGCTATTAACAGTTAAGCCAATAGGTGTTAACGGAGGTGTTGTATCTTGAGGATATGCCCCGATAATCGCCGATGGAGGGGGAATATGCAGAACTTCATCGATACCAATCACATAGTAGTAATACATGACCCCGTCCATGAGACCTGTATCAACATATGTTGTATTCATGCCAGATACATTTAATACAAAATTAAAGTTTACACCATCTGTACTTCTATAAATCGAGTAATTGACTATATCCCTATCTCCTTCATTCCAACTGACAATAAGTGTATTGCCAGAGGGATGAGGTTCAACTGTCAATCCTGTTATGACCGATGGTGGAGTAGTATCCTTTGGAAAAGCAGCAACCTTCGATACATGCGGAGCCTTCGTTTCATTCTCGATATCAATAATATTTAAGGATTCATTAGGGACCTCATCGAATGCAGTAACGATATAATAATACTTCTTACCATCAATTAAATCTATATCTTGATACCAAATTTGAGCACCAACTCTGCCAACCAATGCATATGGTCCAAACCAGTAATACTCTGAGCGATAGATATTATAACCAGCTAAATCCTCCTCCTGATTAGCATCCCAGGATATATTGATGGCATTTCCTGTGGGTACGACCATTGCACCCAAACCCGTAGGTGCATTTGGTGGCGTTGTGTCCTGTGGGATGCCGCTCATAGGTCCCACATATCCTGATTCATTGGGGACTTCATCCAGTGCTGTAAGTTTATAGAAATATTCTACACCGTCTGTTAGATTAGCATCTTCATAAACCATGCCTTTTATGCTTTCAACATTGATTTTTTTGTATGTCCCTTCATAACTTGTCGATCTGTATAAGTTATAGCCGCATACATCAGGATCTGGGGGTGTCTGTTCCTCCCAACTCCACATAAGGAAAAGCGCATTACCAACAAGCACTTCTTCCACCCTCAACTCAAGATCTGCTACATTCGGTGCTTTCTTATCTCGTGGATATGCTGCTTTGATGTCACTTGGGGGAGATTCGTTTGGAATCTTATCACAAGCTGTAATGTAATAGTAATATATTTCTCCATCTACGAGACCGCCGTCTGTGTACATTGTATCATTGACCTTGGGTTCTTTCAGTAGTTTCGTGAAAGTCTCACCATCTACACTCCTATAGATCCGGTAATGATTAAAATCCTCCTCTTCATTTCGATTCCAAGTTAAAGTCAAAGCATTACCTTTAGCTACTTGATCGATATCCAATCCTGTTGGTGGATCTGGAGGGATAACATCACCAATTATTACCTGAAAAGTAGCATTTTCACTAGCGCGAGGTGTAACACCATCATCTAGATAACCAATAACAGTCCAAGCACCATCATCATCACCCTCAACGGTATAATTTCCCTTATAGATGCCTGTGCCTGGTGCTGTCTCGTTCATTGGCTGCTCAGTCGCTATCGTTCCCAAATTGAACGTTGCTGTGAGATTAGATTCCCCTACCAATGTTACATTTAATACATCTCCAATATCAAGGCTGTTCTCTGGGCTCGAATCATTTGCATTGTGCCAAATGATATCAATTTGCGGTTGGATGGTGTCAATTGGTACTGTTTCAGTAGCATTTTTACTAGCGCGAGGTGTTACACCATCATCTAGATAACCAGTAACGGTCCAATTACCATCATCACCATCTTTAATGATATAACTCCCTTCGTAAAAAGAATCTGATGTTTCTATCATCTCCTGTTCCTGCGCATGTGATAGATTACCAATGCTGAAAGTTGCGGTTAGATGTTTGTCTCCGTACAAAAATACCAAGAGAATATCATTTGTTGTTAAGACACTCTTTTCTGCTGCCCACCATACAGAATCGATGAATGGGCTCTTGGTATCAATCACAATATCAGGTATTGCATCCTTTTTCGAAGGGTTAGTACCAGCTGTTTCATTCTGCAGATAACCAACAACTGTCCATGAACCATCATCCCCTCCTTTTATAGTATAATTTCCTACATAAATTCCCGATATACCGGGGTCTGTCTCATTAAGCCATTGTTTTTCCGTTGTAAGCTTTTGCGCTGTCCTTAATTTCTCTATATAGAACCATGCTGTCATTCCCGGATTGCCTACTAATGTAACATTGATGGTATCATTTGTTGTAAGAGTTGTGTTCACATCATGTATTACGTTGACTATATCGGGGGAAGGTGTATCTATAGCCACATCAGGTGTTGCATTCCTCTTATTAATATAACTGTCATTTTCAAGATAACCAGTAACTGCCCAAGAACCATCATCTCCTTCTGCGACGATATATTCTCCCTCGTAAGTCCCTGCGGTCATCTCATTCATTATTTGACCATACGCAATAATACCGACATCAAACGTCGCTGTACAGTCTGGATCCCCAACCAATGTAATTGTTAGTGTTTCTGCTGTGCTCAGGGTTGTTGTATTTGCACTATGCCAAACAGTTTCTATCCAGGGAAGTGCAGTATCAATTGTCACGTTATATATTGCATTTTTGCTTGAACAAGGAGTAACACCATCATCTAGATAACCGATAACGGTCCATGTACCATCATCCTCATTTTCAATAGTATAGTTTCCTTGATAGATACCAGGTATTGTTTGATTCATTGATATATTAGTCGCTATCGTTCCCAAATCAAAGGTCGCAGTTAAATTTGATTCACCCATTAAAGTAACACTTAGAACATCTTTGGCTGTTAATGTCGTTGTGTTTGCATTATGCCAAACGTCTGTTATCTCAGGCTGTACAGTATCGATAATCACATCTGGTGCGGCATCTTTACTTGAATTGAGAGATTCTATTATCTTGAGATGACCTGCAACTGTATGTATTCCATTTTTATCATCTTTTTGAATTGTGTAGTTACCAACATAAACCCCATCCCACCGCAAACCATCATCGTGTTTACCATCATCGTACATCTCAATGTCAATTGCAGCATCACCAAGATCAAAAGTGGCTAAACAGAATGGGTCACCAACTAATGTAACTGTCAGAACATCATTTGTAGTAAGAGGAGCAGCTGCATCATGAGTTACAGAGATTATTTTTGGTGGGGGTATTGCAACAGCTGCACTCACTCCTATTACTAGGGTTAAATTACTCATCAACAGCGTAAATATTATACCCAATGTTGAGATACTAACTCTCGATTTGATTTTATTACTCATATCTTTCCTCATTAACCTCTTCTGTGAATTTGTTACTTTCTTATTAAACTTTTTATTAAGGTCTTGAATGCTTAAGAGAAAATAAAATATACTGTTGATTGAGTGGGCTCACGTTAGCTCATTGTCAATTGTCCATGTGCAATCTTCTGTCATATATATCCAGTATCCACAGCCAGCTGTCATCATATCTGTATCTGTTAAGACAGTCAGATAATAAGGCGCGATATCAGCATATCCCTCTACACGATCGTATGGGTATCCAGCTAGAGCATCTCCGACTGTTCTATTAATGAAGGATGCATAACTCACAAGATTCCACCCCTTGTATAATTGTATATCAACCCTCTCTGGCACTTTACCTGTGACAATTAAATTATCAGATGAGGTCATTGTTATCCATAGAGCTATCTCATGGTTTATTTCGAGTAGATCATTATATCCCAATGGTTTGTTCGGGTCATACGTCTTCCAATGGTCTTCTGTATCAAGAGGATCATACCACTGCACATCATTATAATTCCCTTCTATTGTTAGCAGCACTTTTGTTATTTCTGTATTTGATTGGACAAGTGGAATTGAGAATAACTGCTTACCACTAGGCAGATTTCTGATGAATTTACCTCCTTTTTCACTGATATTCTTATGTTCGTTAACATCTAGCACCTCAACATAGTAGAAGTAGTTATAGGGATCACCCTCACCTGCTCCTTCATCAGACCAATTGTATGTTGGGCTGCCAGTTGCCTCTATATATTCTACAGCTACGTAATCTTTATCAAACCATCCCTTTGCTCTATAAATGGTGTAATTCACGACATCATTATCTCCAAGACCGTCATCTAACGATCGATCCCATGTTAAATTGATGTGCTGTAAAGAAGCTCCGCCTAACTCTACTTGTAGATTTTTTGATCCTTCAACATATGTATCGATGCTCACATTCTCTGTTGCATTCATACTCACTGATGGAGTTGCACCATCATCGAGATAACCAGTAACAGTCCATACACCATCATCTTCCGCTTCTACTACAGTATAATTACCTGAATAATTACCGTCATTTACTGCATCATCATTATGGGCACCATCATCGTACATTGGTATACCAGTTGCTATTGTACCTATATCAAA